>JAUPTX010000016.1 GCA_030917865.1 Patescibacteria group bacterium
TTAATGAAATGCTTCTCCGTATCGAAGCAAATGAGGCGAATGGAATTTTGGCGTGGCACCCCGACAGATTAGCGAGAAATAGTGTTGATGGTGGAAAAATTATTTATTTGCTCGATACGGGGAAAATCACCGAGCTTAAATTTCCAACTTTCTGGTGTGACACCACTCCACAAGGTAAGTTCATGCTTTCCATTGCATTTTCACAATCCAAATATTATGTAGATAACTTATCGGAAAATATTAAACGTGGACACAGAAACAAAGTGAAAGACGGTATATGGCCTCAAATGTCGCCTCTGGGCTATATAAATGTCAAAGGTGCTGGAATTGTACCCGATGAGAATATCGCACCTTTAATCAAGAAAACATTTGAGGCCTATGCAACTGGAAACTTCACTTTGCGACAACTTCACGATAAGTTTAATGAACTTGGATTGAGCAGAAAGAATGGAAAGGTGCTTTCCGTTTCCAATTATCAACAAATTTTGAGAAATCCGATATTCACTGGCTTAATGAGATATGGTGGTGAAATATACGAAGGAAAGCACAAACCGATTATCACAAAGAAACTTTTTGATTCCGTTCAAGAAGTGATGAGCCGAAAATCTAAACCAAAAGGAAAAGGTTTAAAAGAATATATTTACAGAGGATTTTTCCGTTGCGGAGAATGTGGATGTTTTATCACCACCGAAACACAAAAAGGTCATAATTATTTACGATGTACCAAACGGAAAAATCCCTGTGAACAAAAATATGTTCGTGAAGAAATCATCACTTCTCAAATAAAGGAAGAAATCAAAAAAGTTTCTTTGCCACTCGATTGGACGAACTGGATGATTGAAGAAAACAAAAAAGACCAATCATCCGAAATCCAATCGAGTGAGATTTTTTCTCAAAAAACAAAAGATGAGATTTCTCTTTTGGATTCAAAAGTTGAAAAGTTGATGAACTTATATTTAGAAAATGTCTTATCTTTGGAAGAATATCGTGATTCTAAAAATAAGTTAGTAAACCAAAAACAACTTTTAAAAGAGAAATTATTGGCTTTTGAGAAAAAATCTCATAATCGGTTCGAACTTACCGACAAATTCCTAAAAGCCAATATATCCAATATGGAATTGGCAAACGAAAAAACAAATGAAGAAAATCTTCATTTGTTTAAAAAAGTCGGTTCGAACTTTTTAATTAAAGATCGAACCGTACTTTTTGAGCCACGCGGAGCGTGGAAAACCCTTTTGGATTCTGAATTCGGCGGGGGGAATTCATTAGTGTCGGCGCTTCGCGCCGACCCCATTTTGCATTCGGAAACCCTTTTTGAAAAATTGCGGAGGGTAGGAGATTCGAACTCCTGGTGGGTTTCCCCACACACGCTTTCCAAGCGTGCGCACTAGACCGCTATGCGAACCCTCCAATTTTTATATATTTAAATGAACACTAAAAGCGCTTTCCAAGTCTATAAGTCCTTTCGGCACTAGACCGCTATGCGAACCCTCCAAAATTATTCCTATTTACGCCTTTATACCGCCTAAGGCGGAGGAGTAACTCTTTTTAAAAGAAAAAAGTTTCGGAGATGTAAACCATTTATTAAGTAGAGGAGCAACAGTAACTGCAAATCCAATATTCCCTAATAGATGGATTAGAGTAAATGGTATCTGTAACATCAACGCGTCAAACATACTCACTCCAAAAAGGGGGGCAAACAATACTCCGGTTATGACATCAAACACTATAGTTCCAATAAAAGAAAAAATTACAAAATTATAAACAGTTCCCTTGTGTATCCTGAAGAAGAAATATGCTCCCACTCCTACTAGCCCGTAAGTCACTGCTGTAGTCCAAGTCCATAGTCCAACATACCCAGTTATGAAGTCATACAAAACCATACTAGAGGAAGCAAAAATAAACGTTGTAAATAAAGCGTATTTCTTGGAAATAGGCATAATGCTAGCCATAATAGGCTCTAAATTAGGCGCCCTAAGGGGTAAAAGCCTAAATAAAAGACATCCAACGAATACGATTAATATTTTTATGTTGTTTAACATGAGTGGTTATTATAAAAAAATAAAAAATAAGAAGCAACTTTACAACATTACTTAATCATTCTTAAAAATTCTTCTTCTTTTAGTATCTTTACGCCTAGTTTTTCTGCTTCTTTTTGTTTAGAACCTGGATCTTCTCCTACTAGGACAAAAGAAGTATTTTTAGACACTGAACCAGAAACTTTACCACCAAGATTTATTATTTTTTCTTTAGCTATTTCTCTAGACATAGAGGATAGAGTCCCAGTAAGTACAAAATTAAAACCAGAGAACTTGCCCTTCTTCTCTCCTTCAGCTTTTAAAATAACTACACCATTTTTCTCAAGTTTATTTATGAAATCAATGTTATCTTTATCTCGAAAGAAGTCGTAAACGCTCTTAGCTACCACACCACCTATATTTTCTATTTCATTGAGTTCTTCTTCTCTTGCTACTTTAATTTTATCTAAGGTCTTGAAGTGGTTGGCTAAATCCCTAGAAGTCTCTTCCCCTACATGTAGAATTCCCAGCGCCCAGATAAATCGAGCCAGTGAGATTTTCTTTTTTAATTCTATTTCTTTAATAATATTTTCTGCTGACTTTTCTCCAAATCTTTCCATACTTGCAATATCTTCTTTCTCTAGGGTGAATACGTCGGCACTATCGGTAATTAATCCTTCGTCTTTGAATCTTCTTATAATCTTTGGACCCATTTCATAAATTTCAAATACAGATATGAAGTGTTCGAGATATCTCTCGTCCTTTGCCTTGCATTTAGTATTGGTGCAATAAAATGCAACAGACGAATCTCCTGATTTATTATTTCCAACTTCTTTCTTTTTTATGATACCTTTACAAACTGGACAAAGAGAAGGCATCTTAAATTTTTTCTCTTTACC
>JAUPTX010000017.1 GCA_030917865.1 Patescibacteria group bacterium
GCATACTTTATAGCTTTTTGTCAAGGTGTGATTTACCACGAAATATAGTCGAAGGTTATGACCGTTTTAAATATTGCGACCCAAAAAATAATAGTATTTTGCCTTAGAAAATTAAATAACCACAACCGATAATCGAAGGTTTCCGACCCTACACGAGAACACCGTTAAGAAAATAGTAGAGTTTGCCTTAAAAACAACAACTGTTTGAGGAAAGCCTAAGCTTTCCGAGTTTTGTTGTTTTTTGGCTTAAACTCTACTATTTTTAGGTGTGAAGTGTGGGTCTAGAGTTTTTGTTACTTTTTTATAATGAAAAAAGTAAGAGCTAATCAAAAAATCCCCGAAGGGATTTTTCTTTTTGTTTATTAGATTAATTTTTAGAACCTCTCTTTCTCTCCCCTTCTTTAAGGAAAATCTTTCGAAGTCTAACTGCGTCTGGAGTAACCTCCAGAAGTTCATCACCTCTGATCATACTCATCGCAAGTTCTAGCGTAAGTATTAAAGGCGGGATAACTTTCACCGCTTCATCAGTTCCAGAAGCTCGCATGTTTGTAAGTTGCTTTCCTTTTGTCGGGTTAACAACCATATCTTCACCTTTTACTGTATAACCGATAACCATACCTTCATACACTTCTGTGTTAACTGGGATGTATAGCACTCCTCTGGACTGTAAGTTGTCCAGCGCGAAAGCAAGAGCTTTTCCGTTTTCCATAGAAACCATAGAACCGAACTCTGTCTTTGTTACTGTTCCAGCATAAGGTTTAAAACCTGCGAAAATCGTAGTCAAAATTCCCTCACCTCGAGTATCTACAACGAATTCATTTCTGTAACCCAAAAGTCCACGAGTAGGAACAAGGAAAGATATTTTTACGTTTCTTCCATCGTTTTCCATATTTTGCATAAGACCTTTTCTTTTGCCCATCTTTTCGATAACAGCTCCAGAGAATTCTTCTGGTACAACGATAGTCGCTTCTTCAAAAGGTTCGCTCTTTACTCCGTCAATATCTTTGATAATTACTTCGGGTTGAGAAACAGCAAGTTCGAAACCTTCTCTTCGCATGTTTTCGATAAGGATAGCTAAGTGAAGTTCACCTCTTCCGTAAACTTTGTATTTTGCTTGGTCTCCGAAATCAACTCGAAGTCCCACGTTTACTTCAAGTTCTTTTTCAAGTCTTTCTCTGATTTGTCTTGAAGTTAGAAGTTTTCCTGCTCGTCCCACAAAAGGAGAATCGTTAACCATCATGTTAAATGAAACTGTTGGTTCGTCTACTTTGATTTCTGGCATGGCTTCGGTTGTTTCTAGGTCTACGATAGTTTGACCAATGAAAATATCAGGCAAGCCCGCGATCATCATAATATCTCCTGCCACAGCTTCCTGAACTGGTTTTCTTGCAACACCTTCAAAAGAGAAAAGTTTAGAGATTTTTCCAGCATGAACGTTTCCTTGTGTATCTTTTGCAAAAACTTTTTGACCGTCTTTGATAACACCTTCGTACATTCGGCAAACACCCATTCTTCCCAGGAAGTTGTCGTACGCTAGGTTGAACACTTGAGCTTTAAGAGGTTTTACAATTTTGTCTTCACCAGAAACAGAAGGTACTTCTCTTAGGACCAAATCCATAAGTGGAGTAAGGTCTGTCATCTCGTCAGCCATTTCAAGCTTTGCAGTTCCGTTTCTTCCGATAGCGTAAATAGTTTTGAAGTCTAGTTGTTCTTCTGAGGCACCAAGTTCAAAGAAAAGTTCGTACACTGCGTCTTGCGCCATTTTTACATCAGCCGCTGGTTTGTCTATTTTATTTAAAACAAGAATAGGTTTAAGTCCAAGCTCAAGAGATTTTTTCAAAACGAATTTTGTTTGAGGCATCGGACCTTCAGCCGCGTCCACAACCAAAAGAACAGAGTCCACAGCCTTTAGAACTCGCTCTACTTCAGAACCGAAGTCGGCGTGGCCTGGTGTGTCCACGATGTTTATTTTCGTTCCTTTATAGTAAATAGAAGTGTTTTTTGCGTAAATAGTAATACCACGCTCCTTTTCAAGGTCGTTTGAGTCCATAGACACGTTATCAGCAGCCATTTCATTCTGGCGTAAAATAGCGTCTGTTAATGTTGTTTTACCGTGGTCTACGTGGGCGATTATCGCAATGTTTCTAATTTCCATAATTAAACTTAAAAATTTACCCCGAGTTTTCGGGGTGGCCTCCAAACGGAGATAATAAGGCTTTAAATATAACACGGATGGATAAATTTGTGAAGAGGTAAAAAAGATAAAGTAAAAGCCCCCTGCTAGTTAGTATTGGGGGCTTTTACTTTATCGGATTTCTGTATATTTTTTTAATTTATTGAGGCAAAGTCTCACCATTTTCTTCTCCTAAAGAAAGATCGATATTTAGAGAATCATCTTGATTGTCCATATCCTCAGTTTTGTCTTTTGTGAAATACCACACTCCACCTGCGACAACTATAAGTAATAGTATTACGATCAAAACTGTGTTTACTCCACTCGTTTCGTTATTTGGGTTCATAAGATAATGAGCTAGTTTATAATGTTTTATTTAGTAGCTTTTTTAACAGCTTTCTTTGCCACAGTTTTTGTTACTTTTTTAACTGCGCTTTTTGTTTTAGAAACAGCCTTTTTAGCTGTACCTACAGCCTTCTTTACAACAACAGATGCTTTTTTAGCCACAGACTTAACATCTTTCTTTGCTTCTGCAACTACTTTTTTAACATTAGCAG
>JAUPTX010000009.1 GCA_030917865.1 Patescibacteria group bacterium
TGCTCCGAACGTGGGACGATGTTCGAATGAGTTTGCTATAATTAATCTATTAAAATTAATTAAAAATTGTTATGAATAATCCAGTAAGTTGGTTTGAGCTTCCAGCGATTGATCTTGTACGGGCAAAAGCTTTTTATGAAGCCGTCTTTGGTTTTGAGATGGTTCCAGAGACAAATGCAGGGTATGAGATGCTTTCATTTCCGATGAATATTGGAGTCATGGGTGCAAGTGGAGGACTTATGAAGGGATACGGTTATAAACCGAGTCTCGAGGGTACGACGATTTATTTCGGTACGCCCACTATTGATGAGATTATCGAAAAAATAGAAACAAATGGTGGAAAAATCCATGTGCCTAAAAAAGACATTGGATACGGCCATATATCAATTTTTGAAGACAGCGAAGGGAACCGCGTAGGGCTATACCAAGTCAAAGAAGAACATAGGACGATTCCTAAAAAGTAACAATACTATTTCTTCAATAGGTTTAGTTCAAAATCAAATTCCTCAGTTTGTTTTGTAAGCAACTTCTGAGTATCTTCAATTGCATTGTTGTATACATGAGGCGCAATATCCTGAAGAATCATATCTAGAAGGTTGTTTGCACCAATAATACCGACGTGTTCATCTCGTTCATCAAGATAGAATGCAATAATATCGTTAATACTTTTCTCTTTTTGCTCTTTGGTGAGTATATCAAAGCTTCGTTTAATGTCTTTCATTATTTCAGTATACCATGTTCGAACTCCTAGAAAGGTATAGAAAAAACACCCTGACTAACAAGGTGTTTTTTCATGGCTCCGAATGTGGGCGGAGGTTCGAGATTCGGTGAGAGGGGATTAAAAGAAAAAGAGCCACTCTTTCGAGTGGCCCTTCGCATTCTTCTGTACTGTGGTCAAAAGTGCTTACCACAATCATCGCAGTGTTCACCTTGATGAGACAGCCTTCTGGCGTTTTTAGGATGAAGGCAATTTGGCTCAACTCCGAACATCTGTCGTGCCGAGGATACATATTCCATGGCTTTCAAGACATCCATCTCATCATCTTCGTTCCGGAGCTTGCCCCATATCAACGAACTTACGGAAAGCCTCGTATCTGGTCCCATATTTAACCTTTCTTTCCTCAATCTCTTCCTTTAATTTATTGAAATCTTGGACCAAATATAAATAGACACGGTTACAGTGTCCTCGGGCTAGGATAACTTCTTGGTCCCAATATCTAGGTAGGGTGATAATCATAATTAATATTTGTTTGAGTCGGTTTCAAAAGAAATTGGCGACTTAGCGCGATAGCAAAACAGATCCAACTGTAACCAAGATAAATATTGTCATTGAAAAACCATTATCGTGCCATTCCTCTGAAAAGTTATCCCTTAGATTCGTTATTGTATTTTTTAATCTCTTTATCATATTAAATTATACTTAGCTTATAATCTTCTTAGACTTAGAACATGGCAACCTTCGACTGGTCCACAAAAATCTCTCCCTCGTTACATGCTGGACAAATATCACCCGATTCTATGAAATCTGTTCCGTTACAATCTGGACATTTCTTTGATTCTTCACTATCGTTATATTCGTAAACAGTTACCGATTTTCTACAATTTCTACAGAGTTTTTCATATCTATAACCCTCGATCAGTTTCTGCTCATTTGGTGGTATTGGGACCATTGGAAACTCAAGCTCGCCGTCTTTTGTGTAAAAAGGAAATCTTCCACCTTGTCTTTGAAAAAATCCACATTTATTTGAACACTCTAGAAAAATTATGTGTGCCATATATCAAATAATACTAATTAAGCGCGGTTTATATTTTTTCATCCCAGGTATCACTACATCATTTATATAGTTTTTTTCTTTTTCATTCTTTTTCTTATTAATCCAACCACTTGGCCAGATAAATATATACAACCGATTGTTACAATTACTCCATGTATACCAACATCTTTAAGAATCATAATAATTATATTCGCAGGTATAAATCCAATTAATATATTTTTCCAAAACTCTAACTTATTGTTTTCTTCCTTTTTTATTTCTGTTTTTTCCATTTTTTTAATATTTTTAAATTTATATACAAAAAGCCCACCACAGGTAGAGACCGAAGTCTCTCATACCGGTTTCCCGATACGGCGAGTAAAGCAACCCCATGATGGGTTTTTTATGCTTTACTCGACTTGCGACCATATCCTTTATTCCTAAAGGGGTTAGGCCTTGTATTAAGTTGTGGCCATATTATAGCACTTTTGTTTAAAAAATGTCACAATATATTTATGGAATCGTTAGAAAACTACAAGAAAAAGAATGGTGATCTTCTGCTAGATTATCTATCCCGAGACTTAGATTTTACTGATTATGATTTTAAGATTGATGAAAAAATAAGGGTAAATGCCGTTGCTACATCAAAAATTAATAGTCTTCTAATGATATATCAAAAAGATGGTTCTTTTGACGAAAAGTTTTCTATAGTATCGGATTTAAAAGGTTTGGGTGTTCTCATCCAAAAATATAGTGATTTAGAAGAGGAAGATGATAGCTTACATTTAATTTATAAAAAAGATTTTAATTATAAGACGGACGGCAAGTCCCTTTTTTGTCAAATTGGTAATAAAAAGCCATTTAAAATCGGTGGTGATGAAACTCAACCCTCCCGTTTGTTTAGGGTGATATGCGATCAAGAAAACAAGAACAATCCCATCAAGGCTGATGTGATATTTGAAAAGATTTTTAAAAAAAGCAGACCAAAAGATGATGACGGGGTTTTTGATAAAATTGAGTTCGTTGTTAAAAACTTTAGAAGTATTCCTTCATTAAAATCTAAGAATGTTACAGTCCAATTTAAAAAACACCCCAAAGAGTTCATGGTCCAGATATGTCTAAAGTGGAAAAAAGATTAAATAATTAAAACAAAATAAAATCCTATACCTAAAAAAACCTTTATATTTTAAAGGTTTTTTTAGGTTTTAAAATAGTAAAAAATACTCTCCCGAGAGAATCGCTGGGAGTATTTTTTACTATTACTGGTATGAAGCTAAGTGTAAATGCAATTAAAGATTTACGTATATCTCTCCAAAAGTCGTATGGTCCAGATTTTGACGCGGACTTTACAGATGAAGAGATAAATAAAATCGGTCTTCTATTACTCGTTAGCTTAGTTGAAGTTCTTAAAAAGGAAGTTGTTAATCGAGATTAGGCAATACTTTGTGTTGATTAATCTGGATTAGTAATAATCCTGACTGGAGGGATGTGGTAGGCGGACTCTACAGCCCCCCTCTGGATGCCATTAAATGTAGGGACTTTATAGAGAGATGACCAAGGACATTCTTCTTTGGCTCTGGGAATAAAGAAGCAGCGGGGTAAATAGGAAGGATCGTAATTTCTTAATCCTACCCGATACTAATGACCGGAAACGGCTTAGTGACATTGTGGTTATTAGCAATGTTGGACAAGTAAATTAAGATTCCACGTTATGAAGCGACAACAACTTAATAAAACTAGAAGAGAAGAGTCCGTCGCCCAGTGGTTGTGAGGAAGCCCTATTTTATAAGGCTTTTAGAGTTTTTTTCCCTGAGAATAAATATAACAGAGAGCCACAATAGCAGAGAGTAAGTATAAACACTTGTTATGTTAAGATAATAAGGCTACACCAAGAGACTACAAAAATACAAAAAGTAAAAACGTGTTTTTGTAATTAATAACGAGGCAATGACGGTCTCTTGGTGTAGCAATTAAGAATCATGTCGTTGCCTCATTAATAATTATAAAAATATGAAAAATACAAATTTGGATACAAGTAAATTAAATTATGTAGTTTATTGTAGAAAATCTTCAGAAAATGAAGATAAGCAAATTCAATCTTTGGAAACTCAATTAAGAGAAATCACAGATCACGTAGAAAGAAATGGTTTAAATGTTGTAGAAATTATTCAAGAAAGTAAAAGTGCTTTTAAAACAGGGCGAGAAGGATTTGAAAAAATGGTGAAATTGATTTCGAGTAAAAAGGCAAATGCCATTATTGTAGTTAGAGCTAATCGTATTTCTCGTAATCCAGTTGATGCTGGAAGAATCATAGAGCTTTTGGATGAGAAAAAATTGCTTTATATACGTACACCAAATTCAACATGCTTTACTGGTTCTTCTACAGATAAAATGATGATCGCTCTTGAGCTTATTTTCTCCAAGAAAGATAGTGACGACAAAGGAGATATGGTTAAGGAAGGGCAGAGAACAAAAGCATTAAATGGTTATCCTCACGGATTGGCGGCACTCGGTTTTTTAAATGATAAATCAGGCGATAAGGGAAACAGAAAATGGCTTGTAGATGATGTTAGATTTGGGCTCTTAAAAATAATCTTTAAGAAGTTTCTAACCGGCCTGTATTCAGGCGGTAGCATGTATAAATATGCTGTAGAAGAGCTGAAATTGACCACAGTCAAAAGAAAAAAGATAGGAGGTGGTCCAATAATGCCTTCTCGTATTAACTACATTTTAAAGGACCCAATCTATGCAGGATTTTTCTACTATGACGGGGAGAGATATGAGTTAGATAAAAGTCTGCCAAGAATAATAACTGAAGAACAGCACAATAAGATAAAGAATATGCTGCTAGATCGGCGTACACCTAAAACAGATAGTTATGAGACTACATATTCAGGTAAGATATCATCCCCAGAAGGTGACTTTATTGGTCAAGATGTGAAGTTTCAGGTTATATGTGACTGCAAGCATAAGTTTTCATATCTAAATAAGGAACGTTGTCCAAAGTGTGATATTAAAATAGAAAAGATGAAGAATCCTAAATATCTACGTTACGCATATTACTATAATGTTAAAAAGAAAAAGTCTCACATTCCTTATAAATCTATTCAAGAAACAAAGGTTGATGAAAAGATGAGTGGTTACATAGATGAGTATCTTCAATTCTCAGACGAGTTAGCTAGTTGGTCCAAGAAACATATTTTAGAAATGAAGCAAAACGAATTGAGTGAAAAGCTTGTTAAAAGTAAAAACAAAGAAATCAGAAAAGAAGAGTATGAAGAAAAAAGATCTAGATTAAGAGATATGCTTCGTGACGGTAAGTTTACAGACTCAGAATATAACCAGGACGTAAAAAGATTAGAAAATGAATATTCTGATATTAAAGAAAATAAAGAGGCGATCGACTGGTATTCTAAGTTAGTTGAGATTGTGGATATTACTAAAAAGATATCTAGAATAATGGAAGGTGAAGATATTGAGGCCAAAAGAAACATTATATCTAAGATTGGTTCGAACCTAACTTGGGACGACGAAAACCTCAATATTTACAACGATATTACTATAGAAAAACTTGTAGAAGGAATAAAACGTGCAAAACAAATAAATCCAGAGTTCGAACCTAGAAACTGTGTTGTGTATAAAGGCCCAAAAGAAAAAACAGAGCTATTTAACTCCGTTTTTTCTACCATGCTCCCCGGGTAGGGATCGAACCTACGACCTTAGAGTTAACAGCTCTCTGCTCTACCGCTGAGCTACCGGGGAATACAAGGGCAATATTACCAAAAAAATGATAAAATGCCAATATGTATATCAGGGTGCGCGTTGTCCCAGCTCAAAAAAGGGAATTAGTAAAGGAGACGGGTGAAAAACGCCTAGAAATTAGAGTGAAAGAAAAGGCCGAGCAAAACCTTGCCAACAAAAGGGTTACTGAGATTTTAGCTGAAAAATACGGAGTTTCTTTAGGTAAAATAAGGCTTGTAAATGGGCATCATCATCCTGTTAAGCTTTTTTCTGTTGAAATCTGACTTTTTGATTTATGCTAAAATATATTCAGATTATAATTAATCAAATGGAGAGCTAATACCTTGCCATTTAAGTAAATATGAATGTAAACATCAAGGCGACAAATATCGAATTAACCGATGCGATTCGTGACTATGTGCATTCAAAGATTTCTGCACTCGGAAAAATTATCGGAGATGAAGAGGGTGTAAATATTTTTATTGAAATAGGAAAAGAGTCAAATCATCATAATAAAGGTGAAGATGTATATATGTGTGAAGCGAGAATGCGATTTATGGCAAAAGATTATTATGTAAAAAATTTTAATTCTGATCTATACGCTGCGGTAGATGCAACCAAAGATGACGTTTTGCGAGATGTGAATTCTGACAAGAAAAGAGGAGAAACTCTTTTTAGGAGGGGTGCTAGAAGTTTGAAAAAGAGGATAAAAGGCATGAAGCCATGGTGGCCATTTGGAGGTAAAAATTAATTTATAAATTATGAAAAAAATTTTAGGAATATTATTGTTGGTTGTAATTGGGGTTGTTACTTTTATTTATTTTAAAATGCCTATGAACAGAGAAGTTTTTTTGATGAAGACAAATATGGGGGATATAAAAATTGAGCTTTTTAACGACACTCGTCCTGTGACGGCTGGGAATTTTTCAAAGCTTGCCAAAGAAGGTTTTTATGATGGGGTTAAATTTCACAGAGTTATAGATGGATTTATGATCCAAGGTGGAGACCCAGAATCAAAAGATGATTCAAGAAAAGATTATTGGGGAACTGGTGGACCGGGATACAAGATACAAGACGAGTTAGACAAGCCAAATGAAAATCTAAGAGGCACTATTTCAATGGCTAATGCTGGTCCAAATACAGGGGGAAGTCAGTTTTTTATAAACTTGGTAGATAACAGTCCTCTTGATTCAAGACATTCTGTTTTTGGTAGAGTTGTCGAAGGTATGGAAGTTGTGGACTCTATTGGTGCTGTGTCTGTGAACGCTTTAGAAAATCACAAACCACTAGAGGCTGTTGTGATCGAGTCTGTGAGCCTGGTTGAGAGTAATTAAATATAAAATAATAAGCCCCAGGCGCCTTACAGCGCCTGGGGCTTTTTTGGATCGTGTTACCCAAAGAAGCTCCAAGGCTCTCTTATTGGGCGATCGTTTTCCTTCTTTTGACGTCTCGAATGTGAAAGTAGTCTTCAATTCTTGCCTCGTATCTCGAGGTTAGTCCAAAAGCGTTTCTGGCCAGTAGTTCTCGTTCCCACAATGCGAATTCGTGCCCGCTTTCAATTTTGTGGGCCATGTCCTGGTACTGTTCTGGGTTGCAGACAACTAGCACTCTTTCATAGTTCTTGGCTGCTGCGCGGATCATGGATGGGCCGCCAACATCGATCTTCTCGATGATCTTCTCGTGTGTGGTCGCGTCGCCCTTTGCCACTTCTTCTTGAAAGGGGTATAGGTTGCATACTATTATGTCGATGCACGGTATTCCGTGTTCCTGCATCGCCTTGATGTCAGAAATGTCGGTCGTTCGACCGAGTATTCCCCCAAAGATCTTTGGGTGAAGAGTCTTCACTCGACCTCCCATCATCTCGGGGAATTGGGTTATATCGGATACTTCGATCACCGGTATTCCAAGTGAGCGGATGTGTTCGGCTGTTCCTCCGGTTGATATGATCAACCTGCCGGATTTGTGGATGGCTCTGACCAGGTCATCAAAACCAGGTGCGTTCTTATAATACACCGAAATCAGTGCGTACGGTTGAGTCAGTTCGAGCTGATGCATTTTGAAAGGGCTTTTGTTAGTTTTCGATAATATATTACACAAATCCATAAAAAAAGAAACCTCGCTAAGGCGAGATCTCTTTTTTACCCTCTGGGATTATTTTTTTGATTATAAATTTTTCGTTTTCAAATTTTGCTTCGGTCACCTTGTTTCTTTTACCATTTTCGTCAAAATAAAATATTCCTGGCCAACCAAAAAATGCTCTATATTTAATCCATTTTTCTTTATCGTTGCCTCCATCTTTTATTTCTCCGTCTGCTTTTTGGATTTTGCCACAGTGTGTAGCTTTTGACTCGTCTTGTTCTATTGGTGCGATTTTACCTTCTATATAATCTGGGAGTATTTTAATCAAAAGCTCCGCGCCGATTTCTGTAAGTTTATCTTTTAATTCCGGAGTCGTTATCTGATTATCAAGAGGGAATTTTTCTACTGCGACTATTGGTCCTGCGTCTAATTTAAAAACAAGTTTTTGTATAGTCACACCTGTTTCTTTTTTATCTTCTAAAATTGCAGACTCAACCGGTGATGCACCACGAAACTCGGGCAGTAGGGAATAGTGGATGTTCAAAAGTCCTTTTGGTAGTGCGTCGATTATTTTTTGTGGAATTATTTTTCCGTATGCGACTACGATACCTAGCTCGGCGCCACTGTTTGTGATTTCTTCTAAGACATCTTCGCCGAGCTTTTCTGGAGTTATGACTTTTAGGTTCTTTGATTCGGCAAAAACTTTGACCGGGGTAGGGGTTACTATTTGTTTTCTTCCGATTGGTTTATCAGGGGAAGTTATAACAAGCGGGATTTCGTATCCTTTTTCAAGTAGAGATTTTAAAATTGTGACAGAAAGTTCTGGGGTCCCTAAGAAAATAATTTTTGACATATTAGTTTGTTATTTTTTCTTCTGGGAATTCTTTTATTAAAGAAGCTTTGTCTATAAAAAGCACTCCATCTAGGTGGTCTATTTCATGTTGAAAGATCCTTGCCAAAAGTCCACCGGCTCCACGAACAACTTTTTCTCCTTTTTCGTTTAAAGCTTCAACTGTGACATTTTTTGGTCTTTTGACTAATCCATAAACGCCTCTGATAGATAGGCAGCCTTCTTCAGCTTCTTCTGTTTTTGTAGAAGATTTTATTATTTTTGGATTTATAAAATACAAATGTTCGTAGAATTTTTTTTCTGGTTCGCCGGACAAGTAGTCTTCATCAAATATTTTAGTAGATACTGCAAAAATTCTTTTCGTGATACCGATTTGTGGCGCAGAAATAGCCACTCCGTCGTCTTGAGAGCGCAGTGCATCGCTCATGTCTTTTAGTATTTGTTTTGTGGCAGGAGAGTCTATTTCTGTTATAGAAACAGGTTTGCACATCGTGCGAAGCCTGTCATCTCCTATTTGTATAATTTTTACCATTGCCTATAAATTATAGGTTTTTTAGATATTTTGCAAGTTTGTCAATATCAACTGTCGTTTGAGATCTGTTGGACATATCTCTTACGATTATAGAGTTTTCTAGAGCTTCTTTTTGTCCGAATATCAAAGTTACAGGTATTCCACTCTTTTCTGCGATAGCGAGCTGTGAACCAAGACTATCTTTTGACAGGGATTGTCTTACTGGGATTTTGTTTTGGCGTAAAATTTCGATAACTTTTAGGCTTTTCATTTTAGCTTCTGTTCCAAGTTGGATGAAATATACTTTCGCTTTTTTGTTAACACGAGGTCTTGGGATATTTTTACTTGCTTCGACTATTCTATCTACTCCAAGTCCGAGTCCTACTCCTGGAACTTCTTTTTTGTGACCCATAGATTTTGAAAGATAGTCGTATCTTCCACCGCCACCTAGTGCTAGTTTTTTAGTCACTGCTACAACTTCTTCTCCATCTTTTGATTCTATATCGTCTACAGAGCTTTCGGTTTCTGTAAAGAATTCAAAAACTGTGTGAGTGTAATAATCAAGACCGCGAACTAGGGTGTGGTCTAGTTCATAGTCAACACCAAGCTCGTTTAGATTTTCCATCACTTCTTTGAAATGTTTTTTACTCGCTGAGTTAAGATAGCTCACAGATTGTGGAGCCTCTGCGTTTATTTGTGCAAGGTTTGGATCTTTTGAGTCTAGAATTCGAAGAGGATTTTCTTTCAGTCTTTGTCTATCTGTCGCATTCATTTTACTCAAATGTTTCTTGTAGTAATTTACAAGTTCTTTCAAATAGTCTTTTCGACTTTCTGCGTCTCCGATAGAGTTTATTTTTAGTGATACTTTTTCGATACCTGCTTCTTTAAGCATTAGAATTCCCATATGGATAACCATCGCATCCATTATGCTTTTTGGGCTACCTAAAACTTCAAGTCCGAATTGGTAAAATTCTCGATAGCGACCTTTTTGTGGTTTGTCGTGTCTGAAAGTTGGTCCATAGTAGTAGAGTTTTACGGGCTGAGGTTTGTTTTGCATACCGTGTTCGATATATGCACGCATAACAGGAGCTGTGCCTTCTGGTCGCATTGCAAGTTTGTCTCCACCTTTTGTTTTCAGAGAATAGATTTCTTTATCGACAATATCTGTGCCGCCACCTACACCTTTTGTGAAAATTTCCTCGTGTTCAAGTATTGGAGTTTGGATTGGCTTGAATCCATAATATTCAGATATTTCTTGTGCCTTTTCAAAAAAACCTTGGAAGTTATAATAATCTTCTCCGATTATGTCTCGCATTCCTTTTGGTGTTTGAAGTAGTTCTTCTTTATTCGTCTTTTTTTCTGACATATTATTCTTCTTGTGTTAATTCATAATTATAAAAACCTGGATGAATTTCAAAAGTTTCAGCTGGTAGAAGTCTAATAAGTGCTTTTCCTACTATATAACTTTTGTTTAAGTTGCCCCAATATCTTGAATCTGAACTCGCAGC
>JAUPTX010000007.1 GCA_030917865.1 Patescibacteria group bacterium
CTGTTGTCTCCCATAACAAAATATTCGTTTTCTCCTATTTGTGCTTTCATTTGATTTTCACTTTCGTTTTTAACATACGGTTCTTCAAGGGTTATTTTTTCTCCGTTTGTTTGAGTGATAGTAACTTTTGATCCAGAGATTTGGACTAATTCTCCTGGCATTCCAATAATTCTCTTAATAAAGAATTTTGATGGATCGTTTGGGTATCGGAAGATAACAACATCTCCTCGTTTTGGTTCTTCAAATCTATAAGAAATTTGGTCCACTATAAGATACTGGCTGTTTTCAAAAGTTGGAACCATTGATGATCCGCTAACTATAAAAGGTTGAGCAACAAAAGCTCTAATTGGCCAAACGATAATAAATGCAATTATTGCAAATTTTACAGTTTCCCAAAAACCATTTTTGTTTTTTAATTCTCTAGGAGTTGTTTGTGTTTCATTTTCTTTTAAAAAATCATTTTGCATGTAAGAATTGTAATACAAAAATTAACTTGACGCAACGAAAAGATTGTCGTAATTACAAAATATAATCTGTGCTATAATATTTTTATGTATTTAATAGTCGGACTAGGAAATCCAGGAGAAAAATATTCAAAAACTAGGCATAATGTTGGCTTTATTTTGCTAGATTTTTTTGTAAATGGTTGGCAAAAAGATAAATACGCAGAAGCTTTGGTGTCCAAAGACTTTATAAACGGCTCTGATGTTATTTATGTTAAACCAGAGACTTTTATGAATGATTCGGGTAGATCTGTTTCTTATTTAAAAGAAAAATTTGAAATCCCAAATGAAAATATTTTTGTTGTTTATGATGATATAGATTTACCTTTTGGGGAAATCAGAATTTCTCACGACAGAGGCGATGGGGGACACAATGGGATAAAATCGATAGTTTCTTGTTTGGAATCAAGAGATTTTACAAGATTGCGTTTTGGAATCGCTCCGTCTTCTGAGGATGGCAGGGCGATAAAGCCAAAAGGTGGATTTTTTACTCCTGCTTCAAAAGCCGTTTCGAATTTTGTGTTAAAAGATTTTTCTGCGAGTGACTTAGAAAAGATAAAAAATTTATCCGCAAAAGTAGAAGAGATTATTAAAACTTTTGTAAAAGAGGGAAGAGGTGTAGTGATGAATAAGTTTAATTAAAAAGAAAGGGCGCGCCGTAGGCGCGCCCTTTCTTTTTAATTATTTCTCTACGTGTGTTAGAGTCATTTTTTGATCTTTTGGATCGAATAGGTTGATTTGGAAATTATAAGTTTTTCCAAGTTCAAGATGTTCTCTTAGTTTTTCTTCTCCACCAAATGATGAATTGTGAACAAGTCCAGCAACTCCTTCTTTGATAGAAATAAGAGCTCCGTGTTTGTTAAATTTGATAACAACACCAGAAATTATGTCTCCTTTCTTTAGTTTGCCTTCAAATTCTTTCCAAGGATTTTCTTTGAAAACTTTTAGAGATAGAGAAATCTTTCCATCTTTGATTTCAATAATTCTAGCTTTTACTTTGTCTCCAACTTTGAACATTTTTCTTGGGTCATCGATAAGTCCCCAATCTATTTCAGAGATGTGTACAAGACCTTCTAGACCTTCTTCTATCTTAAGGAAGATACCGAAGTCTACAATTCCTGCGATTTCACAATCTAGATCATCTCCTACGTGGTATTTATCTACAACACCCATTCTTTCTTCTTGGTTTGTTGTTTTTTCAGAGAAAACAAGTTTGTCTTCTTTTGGATTTGCAGAAATTATGTTTACAGACATTTTTTGTCCAACAAATTTCTTCAATTCTCTTAATATTTTATCTTTGTCTGAATCCTCAACTCTAGGGTAATTTTCTGGTCTTAGTTGAGAAGCTGGCAAGAATCCTTGAATTCCTTTCCATTCTATAATAAGTCCACCTTTGTTTGCTTCTTTAACCGGAAGTTCGATAACAGCCTTGCTTGCAATAAGATCTTCAGCTTCTTTCCAAACCAAAGCTTGTCTTGCTTCTTTTAGAGAAAGTTCAGTGTATCCTTCTTCGTTTTGAACTTCTATAATTTTCGCTTTAATAAGATCACCTTTTCTGATTTTCTTGATTACATCTCTTGCGTTGATATATTCTTTTCCAAAAATTATACCTGTACCAAAAGTTCCAAGATCAACGAAAACCGATGCCTTGTGTGTATCTATAATTTTACCTTCTACTATATCTCCAGCTTTTAGAGTGAAAATTTTGTCATCTATTAGCTTAGATAGTTCAGGATTTTTTGATTCTGTTTTAATATCCATAAAAAATATCCGCTTATTAGGCGGATTAACCAATGGGATTTTAGGTTTTATAAAGTTTTTACGCTTTATAAGGTTAGCCTTAAACCCGACTAATAACATTGCAATAGTAATATAATTTGACTAAAAAGTAAAGCCTCGCCGTGATTTCCACATTTTAAAGAAATTTTAACCATTTTTCGTATATAATAAATGTATTAATAAATTAGTTCTTACTTTATGTCTAAAAATAATTGGTCAAATTATTACCTTAAGGCAACCCAGAGTATATTTTTGGTTGCCGGAATACTTATGGTGTTCACCTTCCCTTATTTTTTAAAATATTTTAATTTCTCGGGGATGGCTTTGATGTTTATTATGGTGCTTCTCGCGGTGCTTGCTGGCTACACTGGCGGTGGAAACAAGCTTATTCTAAAATTCAATGCCTTAGTTGCTATTGCTGGCTTTGTTATGTCGGCTTATAGAGGAGTCGTGATTTTTTTCAGAGGCGTAGAAGAACCTTTGGCGATATTTTCTTTTTGGACGCATCAGCTTTTAGCTCTAGTTTTCTTTTTGGCGATTTACTTTGCAGTTAGAGCAATGAGGTCAGCATAATATTATTTTAAATGTTTGAACCAGACAGGATAACATACTTCGGAGAAACCGATTTCCGAGGAAAAAAAACACGTTTTGGGATAAAGGCGGAAGATAGATCTCGCCATGTTTATGTTATTGGTAAAACTGGTATGGGTAAATCTACCTTGCTTGAAAACATGGCTTCTCAAGATATTAAAAATGGAGAAGGTCTTTGTTTTATTGACCCGCACGGTAGTGCTATAGACACGCTTATAGAATACATTCCAGAAGAAAGGCTAAACGACGTAATATATTTTGCGCCGTTTGATTCAGAATATCCAATTTCCTTTAATGTCCTCGAAACTGTTCCAGAAGACCAGAGATATTTGGTTGTTCAAGGTCTTATGTCTACATTCGACAAAATTTGGCCAGACACTTTTTCTGAAAGAATGAAATATATTTTAAGTAATACACTTTTAGCACTACTTGAGTATCCCGGCTCAACTCTTTTGGGTGTAAACAGGATGTACGCAGACAAGGGCTATAGACAAGAAGTTGTGAAAAATATTTCTGATCCAACAGTTAAAACTTTTTGGGTTGATGAATTTGAAAAATGGGATGAACGATTTATGCGTGAAGCAACTGCAGCTATTCAAAACAAGATTGGTCAGTTCACAGCGAATCCTTTAGTTAGAAATATTATCGGTCAAAAGAATTCAAGTTTTGATTTTCGAGAGGTGATGGATAAGAAAAAAATCCTTCTTATAAACCTTTCAAAAGGTAGAATTGGAGAACAAAACTCTGGGCTTTTGGGTGGAATGCTTATCACAAAAATTTATTTGGCTGCAATGTCGCGCGCCGACGTTTCCAAATCTGATATGGCAGACCTACCACCGTTTTTCCTTTTTGTGGACGAGTTCCAAAACTTTGCTAACGAATCCTTTGCTGATATTTTGGCTGAAGCGAGAAAGTATAAATTAAATCTTACTATTGCCCACCAATACGTCGCCCAGATGGAAGACGAAGTTCGTGACGCTGTTTTTGGTAACGTCGGTACGACAATATCTTTTAGAGTTGGACCCTTGGATGCCGAGCTTTTGGAAAAAGTTTTTGTTCCAACCTTTACTCAAGAAGATATTGTAAATCTGGGGCGCTTCCAAATGTATCTTACTCTTATGATAGACGGCGTGGGGTCCAAACCTTTTTCAGCTGTTTCTCTTTCTCCTTTACCTAAAAATCCAATTTCTTTTAGAGACGAAGTTATAGATTATTCTAGAAATAATTTTGCAAACAAAAGAGAGGTTATCGAACAGTATATTAATGAATGGTATAAGAAAGAATTTTTTACAGAAAAACAAAGAAAAGAAGTTGAGAAAAAAGAGGATTATTTAAAAAGCAAATTTGGGCAAGGATATAAACCAAGAGGCGCAAGGCCGGACGATGAATATTCTGGTGCTTTTGTTCCGAGCGAGCCAAAGAAGTCGGAATTTAAGAAAAAAGATGATCTTAAGAAAGATAGAGATGTTCAAAAGAAGGTTTCAAAAATAGTAATACCTGAAGAGATTAAAAATAAAGTTGTAAACGGTGCCCCAGAAAAGAAAGAAGAAATATCTTTAAAAGATATGTCTTTAAATCTGCAAAAGCCAAATATTTCTGTAAAAGATCCAAGACCAGAAAGTAAATCTTTGTTAAAAGACGCGCTTTCAAAAGTTCTAAAAAAGGAAGAGCCTAAAGAGGCTGTAAAAGTTGATCAACCTAAAAATATTGATAATAAAAATAATTTTCAAAAACCAGAAAAAGAAGAAGAGTCAAATAATTCACAAACCTCAAATAATCCTAATCAAAAAAATAACCAAACAATAAAAGAAGTACCTGAAGATATATTAAAAAGAATATTAGAATAAAATGTATAAAATTTTATTATTTTTTACCTTATTTTTTGTACCGTTTTTTGCTAAGGCTGAAATTTATTTTTCAGAGATCGCTTGGATGGGCACTAGTGATTCTGCAAATGAAGAATGGATAGAAATATATAATAGTGGTGAAGAAACCCCTCTTTCTGGTTGGAAAATATTTGAAGCGGGCGGTGTAACACAAGTTATATCTTTGTCTGGAAGCATTTCTTCTGGTCAGCATCTTTTGGTTTGTAGAACGACACCGAGCGTGCCAAGTCCTTTGTCGGGCGGTTGTGACGTAAATGGTTCTTTTAGTGGAAGCGGGCTAAATAATGCCGGTGAAAATTTAACACTCGTGAATTCCTCAGGCTCTGTGGTGGACGAAATAAACGCTTCTTCTGGTTGGCCGGCTGGAGATTCTTTTACTAAAGAAACTATGCAAAAATCGGGCTCGAGTTGGGTGACAGGATCTCCTACGCCTGGTGCTGCTAATATAACTTCTTCTAGTGGTGGCGAAAATGGAACCGATGAAGAAGAGGATGAAGAAGATAATAATTCAGAAGATGGAAATGACGAAGAGGGTTCTAATACATCGTCTTCGTCTAATAAGAAAGACACTAAGCCTAGTTATACAAAAAGACTGGTTGATATAAAAGTCGTAGATAATACTGTTCCTGTTGGGTCTCCAGTTAAATTTTATTTAGATACTAGAGATTTAAATGGTGCTAATATTACACGTGGGCAATTTTTTTGGAACATGGGAGATGGAACAGAAAGGTATTTTAGTAGGAATGAAAAATTTGAACATATATACGATCATGAAGGCACTTATGTTGTGACTTTAAAATATTACAAAACTTATTTTGAAGGGATTGAGCCTGACGCAACAGATAAAATAACAGTAACAATAGGAGGTTCCGGAGTTGTTATTTCAAAAATTCATTTAGATGGAAGTGTTGAGATAAAAAACACAACAAGTGGTGAAATAGATTTGTCTCGGTGGGTCATGAGAGATAATTTTGGCAACAGCTTTACTATTCCAGATGAAACTTTTATACTAGGAAATAAATCTCTTACTTTAAATTCTAAAAGAACCCGGTTTACCAACTATTCAAATTCTGTAACTATTTTTAGTCCTAGTGGTAGTTTTGTTTCTTCTAAAAATAAATATGAAAATGATACCACGTCTTTCAAAGCAGGCACGGTGCGTTCTTCTGGTATTTCTTATGTTAACGAGGTGATGGCTAAAGAATTAGAAGACGCCGATGATACTATCGATTTAAACGAAAAGCTTGGCGCAAATGTATTAGATTCACAAAAACAAAAACAACCATCTTTTTGGATGATTGCTTTTGTTTTAATGCTCGCAATATCTTCTTTTGCAATTTACTTTATTTACAAAAAGGAAGAAAGGGAAGAGGTTAAAGATGATTTTGAGTTGATTGATTAAAATTTATTTTCTTTAAAGATTCGTTTGTTTCTTCAAGGGATTTAATTGCCGCAGCTTCTAGTTCTTTAATATTTAGCCCAGGATTAATTTCTGTTTTTGTTTCGGTCTTAATGTCGGTCTTTACTTCTACTGATGGTGTTGTCTCAGCTTCTTTAATTGGATCTGCCACTGTTTCTTTAGGCACCTCCTTTGTTTCTTCGGTTGCTGGAATTATTTCAGCAGACTTTATCTTTTTATACTCTTCGATTTGTTGAATTATTTTTTTAGCTTTTTGGGATAGAGTTAAAGATTCTTTAAAATTTCCTACACTTTTTGCTAAGTCAGATTGTTTTATTAAATCTTCAGCCTCTTTTATTTTTTGATCAATACTGAATTCTTGAGCCGTCTCTTCTATAAGGATAATCTCTGCTGAAAGAGTACTCATTAGCATTGCGTCTTCAGGTGCAGTTTTGGCTGTTTTAGCTTCTGTATTATTAAACAATGCTAAATCGTTTTCTACTACTAGGTTTTCTTTAACTTCTTCAATCTTTTGACTAGCTTCTTCTGTGTTTTTAATAGCGACATCGCTGATTGTTTCGGATTCGTTTTTTACTATTTCATCTATAACTTTTTCTTCAACTTCTTCGACTTTTTTGATTGCAGCGTCAACACTTTCTATTATTTTGTCGAACTCCTCTTCTGTTTTTTCAGAAGACTCGGTTTCTGGTGTTGAAAATTTTGCCATCATTATCATGCTGTCAGCTTCTTCTTTTTCTTGTTTGTTTTTTTCAACTAAAACTTCTTTGTGTGCCTCTAGAACAGGAGTTACCATCGCGACCACATCAAGAGCTTTTTCTGTTTTACCTTCTTCTTTTAGTGTTTCTATTGTTTTTGTTACACTAGAAATATTTTTTTCTAGGTTGTGTTTAACGATCTCTTTCTTTTCCGGTGAAAGCTTTTTTGTTTCGGCTAGTTTTTGAACTTCTGTTAATCGTCTTTCTACTTTTTGTGTTTGAACAACCACCTTAGCTTCTGTAGTAAAAGCTAATTTCTCTTCTATTTTTTCGTTAACGTTTACTTTTACAGTGTAAAGTTTATCTCCTGGAAGAGAGTCTGTTGATGCATAAGAAACTCCTGTACCTCCAACAACTAAAACCGCGACTAAAACCATCGCTAAACCTTTTGAAAGGTTTCGTAGAGTAAATACAGAGAAGTAAAAAGATTTTCTAATCGCAGGATTTTTACCTCTGATTGGGTTAAAAGATACAAATTCAGAAATTCTATATCTTAAAGTCTCTTTCTCTTTTTCAGAAAGTTTTATTTCTTTAGCACCTTTTATTAATCTTTTGAAATTTCTATTCATTGTAATCTTTTAATAATTTCTTTAATTTGTCGACCCCTCTGTGAATCATAACCGATACGTGATTGTCGCTTAGTCCGAGTGTTTCTCCTATTTCTTTTATACTCATTTCTTCGACGTAACGCATCAATACTATTTCTTTGTATTTTTCGTCTATTTGATCTATTGTCTTTATAACTTTCTGTTTTTCAAATTCTTTTTGTTTTTCTTCTTCGATATCTTCGTCTGTTTTAAAATCTAGTCCGGTTTCCATTATTTCATCCAAAGAAGAAGACTTTTTCTTTCGTCTGTAGTCTATTATTAGGTTTTTGGCAACTCGATAGAGAAAGGCTTTTATGTTTTCAATTTCTTCGCCTTTTTGTAGATATTGCCATGTTTTTATAAAAGTGTCTTGGGCTATATCTAGAGCAACTTCTCTGTTGCTGGTTTGAAAAAAGGCGTACCTAAAAATAGCGTCAGAAAACTCTTCATAGCTTTCCATAAAGACTTTTTCAGTTTTATTGTTCATTTCGTTCATAAGATAAGACGTCTAAAAACGCTACATATTACAGTAAATATAATACCATAAAACGCTAAATCCCCCTTATTTATTCGGGGGATTGAGCAATACGTATTGTTATTTCTTTATCAATTTCCAACCTTTCCAGTTATAGCTGCTAACTAGGTAACATAAGGTCATGATTGCCATGGGTCCCAGGGTTGCTGCAATTTTAAGCATTTTCGTTGGATTTTGGGTTATTGTTCTGTGTCCGTAAATAAAGACGCCCACCCCGGGTTAAAATTACAATTTCTCTAAAATCTTTGGGATTTTCTTAAAGTCTTTTATTAGGGTTTCTTTCATGCCTACGTTGTATAGTGCTGCGGCTGGGTGATATAGGGCTAAGAAATTTTTTGTATTTACCCCTTCTAGATTTTTATGTAAAAGCTTTCCGTGCGATTCACTTATTTTTTCTTTTGGAAAAAATATATTTAAAGAGTGTCGTCCTAAAAAAACTATTAACTCCGGGTTTATAAAATTAATTTCTTCAAAAAGCCAATTCATGCATTCTTTTATTTCTTCTGGTTTGGGGTCACGGTTGTTTGGTGGGCGGTATTTTACAGTGTTGGTTATATAAACATCTTCACGTTTAAGTTTTATAAGAGAGAGCATTTCAGAGAGAAATTTGCCAGATCTGCCAACGAAAGGTTTTCCAGATAAATCCTCTTCTTTTCCTGGGGCTTCGCCGATAAAAATTATTTTTGATTTTGAGTTTCCGTCGCCAAAGACCGGCCGTGTCGCAGTTTTCTTAATTTCGCATTTATTTGCCTTGTGCCAGTATTTATTTATCTCCTCTAAACTTTTCATGCTTTTTATTTTCTCATACTTTTGTTAGAATGTCGCTATTATAATTAATATCTAATACGATGGGAATTAAAGACTTTTTTGTTAAAAAATTATTGAAAAATCAGATGAAGAAAACTGGTCTTCCAGAAGAACAGCAAGACAAGTTGATCGACGCAATGCTAAAAAACCCGCAACTTTTTGAAAAGATTGCAAATGAGATAAAAGCTTTAGAAAAACAAGGCAAGAGTCAGATGGTGGCTTCGATGGAAGTGATGAAAAAATATCAAAATGAATTAAGAGATTTGATGATGTAAAAAAATATGGAAAAATTTCCGACCAAAGAAGAAATATTAAATTTTCTTTCTTCTGTTTTGGAAAATCCTAAAATATCTCGTGAAGAAAAAGATGATAGGGGGCTATATCTTTTAGATGTTAAATCGTCACCAAATGAAAATGGAGAAATTAATTCTTATGAGTATTTACGAAAAGGTAGATTTGATAATATAAGTTCAGGTGCTATTGAAACAAAGATTGTTTTAGTGGTTTATGGTAGAGATGGTATTCCTGTCGGGGGAGATGACTATGCAATATTTGATGAGGTGACTGGTAAATTTAAATTAATTTAGTATAAAAGATACCCCCTGCAAGACATGTCTTGCAGGGGGTTGATGTTACCGGAGTCTTCTGAATGCCTGTTGCTGTTCTTGTATTATCTCAGGCATGTTCCACGAATCTTCATCTACAACGTTTAGGTACATTTCTGGTGCCTTGAAATCTTTCAGGGCGGCCATCGACTCACCTTTAATATACGTGAACTCTGGTTCGTGTGAGGCGAACAATGTCCATAGTCTGTAATCGTTTTCCCATCTGATATTGAATCCACAACCTATGACACCACAGAGACATTTGGTGACGCAGTATGGATCTCCTCCTATTTTGGCGATTACAAGCGTATCAAAAAATATATGAGGAGTTATACCTAAATCTCTTTTGGAAATGTCTCCCACATGAAGTTTTAGAGAATATGACTTATGGGCTCCTGCATATACCACATACGCAGTGTGCTTTTTTGGGTAACCAGCTTTTTTGCAGTTTTGGCAAAAAGCTGTACGCGTCATGGAAGGTGCTAGCTTTTGCATTTTTACTGGTTTTTTAAAATTAAAACATAAAAATCTTAAAACAAAAAGCCCGCCGACGAGCAGGCTTTTGCTCGGGCGGGATATCTTAGGTGGTTATTGTCCATGTGGCAATGACAGAAGCTTTCCACTCACCGCTTCCTCCAATTGAAGAGCTTGAAAGTGTGACATGTGTTATGGAATGAGAAATCGAAAATTCGGTGGCTTCTCTACTAAGATTTCCCATATTACGTTCTACCCATTCATCTACTTCTTCTACCACTTCTTCGTATTTTTTCTTTCCATTGAAGGTGAATGTCTTCATTTGTTTTTTGCGGATCTTCATCGGGTGCTTGTTTTTGACTAATCTATCATTTTAAATTATATAGTCAATCAAATTGCCGAAACGTGAAAATCCTGGTATATTTTAAGTCATGAAAATCGGAATCGTAGGTCTGCCAAATGTTGGTAAAAGTACACTTTTTAACGCCCTGACAAAAAAGGGTGTTTTAGCTGCTAACTATCCTTTTGCAACTATCGACCCCTCTGTTGGCGTGGTGGCTGTGCCAGACGAAAGGTTGTATAAACTTGCAGATTTTTCTCAAAGTAAAAAAACTCTTCCAGCTGCGATAGAGTTCGTGGACATTGCCGGGCTTGTGGAAGGTGCCTCAAAAGGTGAAGGTCTTGGGAACAAATTTCTTTCTCATATTCGAGAAGTTGACGCTATCCTTCAGATGGTGCGTATTTTTCCCTTAGAAGAATCTGGAAACGGTATCATGCACGTTTATGGCGATATAAATCCTCTTCGAGATATTAAAGTTATAAATATGGAGCTTGTTTTGGCTGATCTTGAAAGTGTAAACAAAAGAATTGGAAATATTTCTCGAGACGTTAAAAGGGGAGACAAAGACGCTGTAAAAGAAAATGAGATTTTGGAAAAAGTTCAAAAGGTTTTAGAAGAAGAGAAAATGGCAAACACTTTGGCTTTAACAGAAGAAGAATCAAAAATCATAAAAAGTTTAAATCTTCTAACTTCAAAGAAAATAATTTTTGGATTAAATAAAAGGGGTGGAGTAAAAAATCTAGACGAATCAGACTCGACTGCTTTTAAAGAATTAACTAACTTTATAGAAAGTTCTGGTTATGAATACGTTGTGCTCGATGCAAAGACAGAAGATGATTTGAAAGATTTCGGAGATGAAGAAAAGAAAGAGTTAAGAGGCGGGGAAGAAGATGGTATCGACGAACTGATAAGAAAAAGCTATAAGCTTTTGGGACTAATGACATATTTCACAACCGGTCCAGAAGAAACGAGAGCTTGGACTGTAAAAGTCGGCTCGACTGGTCCTGAGGCTGGCGCGGCGATACACACAGATTTCAAGACAAAATACATCAGAGCTCAGGTTATTAACTGGCAAGATTTACTAAACTCTGGATCTTTTGGTGAAGCCAGAGCAAAAGGTTTAATACGAACAGAAGGTAAAGAATATATTGTAAAAGACGGAGATGTAATTGAGTTTATGGTTTAAAAACAGAAAGATCCGGCGCCTTGGCGCCGGATCTTTTCCTTTACCCGAAGGGTTAGAATGAGAAGTATCCCCAGATTGCCATCACAGGGGTTGCCAAAAACTTGGCTATCCGCACGGTGTTCCTCCTGACTGCTGGCCAGTTAACACCATGATATTCTGTGACTTGTGGTTGCGGGAAATCTTCTTTGTTCTTTTTCATGAAGGTACGGTGGTTTGGTGTTCCATATATTACATATTAAATTAAAATTGTCAAGTTTTGTTTTAATAAAAAACACCAAAAGATATAAAAAAATACAAATAAAATCCCCAAAATTTTTGTTTTTTAGCTTAAAATTTGGTATAATAGACCTATGATAATCACATATTTTGGTAAGCAATTCTTTAAAATCCAGCAAGGAGATACTGTAGTTGCGATAAATCCTATAAGCAAAGATTCAAAAGATTTTAATAAAGCAAAGTTTGGTTCAAATGTAGTTATTTCTACTACAAACCATCCTGATTTTAACGGTATTGAGTCAGCTACTTTTGGCGACAACGCACCATTTATTATTAGCGGCCCTGGTGAATATGAGGTTGGAAATGTGTTTGTTCGCGGATTTTTATCTTCTGCTGAAATTGATAAGAAAAAATACGTAAACACTATTTATTTGATAAAAGTAGAAGATATAAATATTTGTTTCTTGGGTCCGCTCGACAGCAAAGACTCACTCTCAAAAGATTTAGGCGAAGAGATAGATGAACCAGATATTATTTTTGTTCCAATAAACGGCACATCGACAATAGACGCGACAACAGCTGTAAAAATCGCAAACTCTTTCAACGCTAAGATGGTCATACCGATGGATTACGATGCCGGAAGTATAAAAACTTTCATAAAAGAAACGGGTTCCGAAGATGTAAAACCGGTTGAAAAATTAACTCTTAAGAAAAAAGATTTTACAACTGGAAAGATAACAGTTGCACTTTTAGATTTTTAGTTAACTATGAGCTCTTTTGTAAACAAGTTAAAACAAAAACCAGAAGATGTCAGAAATAGAATAGCTATTTTTACCGCTATATCTTTGACTGCAATAATAGTCGGGCTTTGGATGCTTGTTGCTCAAAACAAAAACACACAAGATGAAGTAAAAGAAAGATCAATGCGAGAAGATTTAAAACCACTTATGATGATTTTTGGAAAATCAAAGGAGTAAATTAAAAGATAATTATTAAATATTATGGCAAAGAAAGAAGAAAATAATCTAGAAATAAAGAGAGATAAAGTTGTAGCTTCCAATATCGTAAAAGAGATGAAAGACTCTTATCTTTCTTATGCGATGTCTGTGATCACTTCTCGTGCTCTTCCAGATATTCGCGACGGTCTAAAACCTGTACACCGAAGAATTCTTTTTTCTATGCACAAATTAGGCGTTACTTCTTCTGCGAAATTTGTTAAATCTGCGAGAATTGTCGGAGACGTGATCGGTAAATATCACCCACACGGAGACTCTTCCGTTTATGATGCCATGGTTAACACAGTTCAAGATTTCTCTTTTAGATATCCGCTTGTTGTTGGGCAAGGAAACTTCGGTTCTATCGACGGAGACTCTGCAGCTGCGATGCGTTATACCGAGGCAAAAATGTCTAAATTCTCAGGAGACATGCTTCGAGATATTGAAAAAGACACAGTGGATTTTCGTCCAAACTTCGACGACACTTTAAAAGAGCCATCCGTACTACCAGCTGCTGTTCCGAATCTTTTATTAAATGGAACTCTTGGTATTGCGGTGGGTATGGCGACAAATATTCCTCCACACAACTTAGGTGAAGTTATAGATGCTACTCTTCATCTTATTGATAATCCAAAAGCAACAGTCGAAGATTTGGCAGAATTCGTACAGGCGCCAGATTTTCCAACAGGAGGGCTTATTTACAACAAAAAAGATATTTTAGCTGCATACTCTACGGGTCGTGGTGGTGTGGTTTGTCGCGGTCAGGCAGAAATAACAGAAACAAAGGTTGGTCAGTCTCAAATAATAATTACTTCTATACCTTACAGGGTTTTGAAATCAAACCTTATTACTCAAATCGCAGATTTGTTTAGAGACAAAAAACTTCAAGGTCTAAAAGATTTACGAGATGAATCTACAACAGATATCAGAATCGTTATCGATCTTAAAAGCACGGCTCATCCTCAAAAAGTTTTAAATACTTTGTATAAAAATACTCAACTAGAACAAAATTTCAACTTTAACATGGTTGCGTTGGTTGACGGCGTTCCTCAAACTCTTTCTTTGAAAGATTTCTTGTCAGAGTTCGTTTCTCACAGACAAGTTGTTGTAACCAGAAGAACTAAATTTGACTTAGCTAAAGCCGAGGCGAGAGCTCATATACTAGAGGGTCTTAAAATGGCGCTCGATCATATTGATGAAGTTATAAAAACAATTAGAGCTTCAAAAGATAAAGAAGAGGCGAAGGCTAACTTGATGAAGAAATTTAAATTCTCAGATCTTCAAGCTATCGCCATTCTTGATATGCGACTTCAAAAACTTGCTGGTCTTGAGCGAAAAGAAATCGAAGACGAACTAAAAGAAAAACTTGCTCTTATTAAATATCTAAAAAGCCTTTTGGCTGACCCGAAGAAAATTTTAGCCGTTATTTCAGAAGAACTCAAAGAGATAAGAGAAAAATATGCAGACGAAAGAAGAACTCGCGTTATAAAAGGCGGAGTCAAATCTATTTCAGAAGAAGATTTGATTGAAGAAAAAGATTCTGTCTTGGTCTATACTTTGGGCGGATATGTAAAAAGAACTGATCCAACAGAATATCGAAGTCAAAAACGTGGAGGTGTTGGTGTGGTAGATCTAGAAACAAAAGAAGAGGACGTTGTGACTCATCTTTTAAACACTTCAACTCATTCAGACTTACTATTCTTTACCAATATGGGTAAGGCATACCAAATAAAAATGTTTGAAATCCCAGAAGGTCGTCGTGCAACAAAAGGAAAATCAATCATGAACTTCTTGTCTTTGTCAGCTGAAGAAAAGGTTACATCTATCGTTGCGATGGATAAAGACAAAAAGGCAACAAGTGAATTCTTGCTTTTGGTTACAAAAGACGGTGTTGCGAAAAAGGTTTCTGCAGAAAGCTTTAAAGAAGTTCGCAGAAGTGGTTTGATAGCTATCAAGCTTTCAGCGGGTGACGAACTATATTCTGCAAACTTTATGGAAAAAGGTGACGAAGCTATTATTGCGACAAAGAAAGGTCAGTCTATAAGATTTAAGGGTACAGATATTCGTGAAATGGGTAGATCTGCTGGGGGGGTTCGTGGTATGAAGCTTTCAAAGGGTGATCACGTAGTAGGTGTTGGAATTATCAAAAAAGATTTAAAAGACGCAACACTTCTCGTGATGTCTGAAAATGGTTTCGGAAAGAGAACAGAATTGAAAGAATATAAAACACAAAAAAGAGGTGGAAGCGGAATCAAGACAGCAAAGGTAACTTCAAAAACAGGGGACTTGGTTGTGGCATCACTTGTCACAGATGAGGTTTCTGAGATAATCGCTATCTCTAAGAAAGGGCAAGTGATAAAAACAGACATAGAATCAATCTCTGTTTTGGGAAGACAAACTCAAGGCGTAAAAATAATGAAGCCAAGAGCAGGGGATTCTCTAGCATCGCTTACATGTTTATAAAATTAAAATCGCGCCAGATGGCGCGATTTTAATTTTCACATATTTTTTCTTGTAAAACTTTCTTTTCCGTCATACAATTATCTTATGTCACTTAACTTTTCAAATCCAAAAGAAAATATTAAACATCTTTATTTAAAAGAAGGAGACGTTGTTGCTGATTTTGGTTCTGGTGCCGGACACTACATTGAAGAAGTTTCAAAAATAATTGGACCTTCTGGAAAAGTCTATGCCGTAGATATTCAAAAAGATCTACTGCTAAAATTATCAAATGATTTTAATAAGAAAAACATTAAAAACTTTGAGATAATTTGGAGCGATCTCGAATCACCAGAAGGTTCTAAATTACAATCAGGTTCTTTAGATGCGGTTGTATTGTCCAATCTTTTATTTCAGGTAGAAAATAAAATTGCTGTTGTTAAGGAGATTTGGCGTGTTTTAAGGCACGGCGCAAAAGTTCTTGTAATAGATTGGTCAGATTCTTTTGGCGGCATTGGTCCTATTTTAAAAGATGTTGTTTCAGAAGAAGCGTGTATAAAATTATTTGAACAAAATGGTTTTTCTATTTTAAAAAGAGCTCCTGCTGGTGCTCATCATTATGGTCTTGTTTTTACTAAGTCTTAGAAATACCCAGTTTTGTTTTTTAATTTTTCATTTTTACTTTAAAATATAGTATGTAATATGAAAAATTTTCAAATTATTCTACTTATTGTTTTTGGTCTTTTTGCTGGACTTGCTTTGGCTTTTTTCTCTGGTGGAATAGATCTTCCTCAAAGGGCCGCAGATAGTCCTACTGGAGGTGTGACTGGTTCTGTGACAATGTGGGGAACATTACCATCTTCGACTTTGCGTTCAACGATAGACTATTTAAATACAACATTTGGCGGTAGTGTCACATTAAGATATATACAAAAAGATCCTCAAACATACGAAGAAGAGCTTTTAAATGCTTTTGCTTTTGGTGGCGCCCCAGATATTCTTTTATTATCAAACAGCCTCATAAGTTTATACGAAGACAAAATCGTCACTGTTCCATACGCAGCTTTTTCTGAAAGAGCTTTTTCTGACTCGTATATACAAGCTGCCGATGTTTTTAAAAATGAAACAGGGATACTTGGTTTTCCTGTTTTGGCAGATCCCCTGATTATGTTTTATAACAAAAGTCATTTTGACTCAAAAGGCATTTCAACCCCTCCTGTTTATTGGAAGGATCTTTCTTTACTCGTACCAACATTCACAGAAAAAAATGAAGTTTTGGAAATTAAAAAAAGCGGACTTGCTTTTGGAGAAACAGTAAATGTTCGAAACTTTAAAGAAATAATTTCAGCCTTGAATTTACAACTCGGCAACCCTATAACTCAAAGAGATTTTAATACTGCTGTTTATAAGTCCGTTTTTTCTAATAATTCACCAATATCTTCAAAGCCAGCAGAAGAAGCGTTGAAATTTTATTTAGAATTTTCTAATCCATTAAAATCAAATTATTCTTGGAATAAAAGCATGCCAGATTCTTTGCAGGCTTTTGTTGCAGGTGACCTGTCTGTGTATTTTGGTCTTGCAAGCGAGATACCCCTAATACAAAGGATGAATCCAAACCTAAATTTTGACGTCGCGATAATTCCACAAGTTGAAGGTTCTCCAAGTTTTGTTACTTATGCAAACGTTTATGCATTGGCTATACCAAAAACTTCTCAAAATTTTCAAGCCGCATATTATGTTTCTGGTCAAATATCAAACACAGATATAGCCAGTCCTTTTTCTATCGCATCTGGACTCACTCCTGTTCGAAGAGATTTATTAAAACCTTCTTCTGCATATTCTAAATATATAGAAGTTGCGTATCGTGCAGCTCTTCAATCTAAATCTTGGGTTATACCAAACTCCAAAGAAGTTGAAAAAATATTTGCAAGTATGGTTGAAAGTAATATTTCCGGACTTAAAAATATTTCAAAATCTATAACAGATGCTTCTGTGGAATTACAAACAATTATGACCAGATAGCTATGAATTTAAATTTTATCAGAAAAATATTTCTAGGATCTTTTGTGGGACTTTTCTTGCCCTTGTTTGCTTTTGCTCAGTCAGGAACACAAATACAAAACATTTCTTGGAATCTTGATTCTACTAATCCATTCTCTGTTTCTGGTGGTGGCACGATGACTTTAAACGGCAATACTTGGCAACAAATATCAAATACATTCAAATGGCAAATACAGTGGGGTTATGCTGGTAATTATACTCCAGAGTCTGGAAGCAATGCGTCTTTGGGCGGAGAATCTGTGTTTATGGGATATATTCCTAACAACGCAACACCTACAAACCTTTTTACTTCTACTGCCTCACACTTGTCTCAGGTGCCAGGAACCAACCAATACGTTTTTAATATTCCATCTGTTTTTCAAAATGTTCTTTGGCCTGCTTCAAATTATTATTTTGATATTATTGAATGGGATCAAGCGGGAACAGATGGAACAAGAAGATTTTTTGAAGGAGTTGTTCAGACCGACAGGCTAAATCCAAGTTCTGTAACCTTAAATGTTAACCAGGGTTCAAACAATGCATATCTTATAAACTTTACTGTAAACGGTCCACAAAATATTTTAAACAGCATGCCTGTTTCTTTGTATATTACCAACTCTCAAGCTACTGGTGCTGTAGACACTGCGCCTCAAAACCCAATTTGGGCTGGAACTGCAACATTTTCTCAGAATACATTAAATTTCAGCATACCGTCTGGGATACTAAACACCGGAACAAATTATTATCTTAGAATTATCAATGCTCAGCCTGGTGCCGGTGGACTTAGTTTGTTGGATCAAGATATTTTGATAAACGTGCCGGCGCCAACCACACCTCCTTCTGGTGGAGGTTCTCAAAATCCAACCAACCCAAACACTGATCAAGGAGACTTCGCTTCTCCAGACGATTTTTCTAATGGTATCGTTAATTGTGACGGGGTTAATGTTGAATGTAATTTTGAAAGATTGCTTGATCTCGTTAACAGGTCAGTTAATTTTGTAATATTCATAATCGGTATTCCTTTAGTTGCCCTGTCTTTTGTTTATGCTGGATTTTTAATGGCAACAAGTGGCGGAAGTAGTGGAAAAAAAGATCAAGCAAAAGCCGCGATATCAGGTGCTGTAACAGGACTTATAATACTTTTAGCTGCATGGCTAATTGTCCGAACAGTTCTTCTTGTTTTTGGTTACCAAGGTCCTTTATTAGGAATTTTAGGAGCTAACTAATATGAAAAATTTTTTAATCAAAATAATATTTGCACTTTCTATATCGACAACGTCTTTTTTGATTGCTGATATAAAAGAAGCAAGAGCCGAGTGTCAGATATTAAACGCAAGTTTTAGAACTCTTGGGCAAAACGGTCAACCGATGCAACAAATCTCGTTAACAAACTGGTATTCAGACAGTGTTCGCCCATATGTTTATGTAGACGTTCAAACGCTGGGATGCAATGGACAAACTATACAGTTTAGTTTGACTGAATTTGATGACGCTCTTTTAAATCCTACAGGTAATTTACAGTTTAATATAAATAGTGATGATGTAAACGGTATGGATTTGTCAGACCAGGATTTTATGACCGGTTTTAATTGTACTAATCAATCATATTGCATAGATAATCGTTCTATTCCAATAGGCTCTGCGGCTTCAGAAAATAATTTTACCGTTGTTCTTCGGTCCGGTGAAGATGAATGTGATCAGATCTCTGATATTGATTGTAGATACTTTGTAAGAATAAATGATAATTGGATTCCTTCATCTGCCATAAACATATCTCAGGTTCAAAGGCTTGAATACAACTGCGATAGTCTTTGTGATGAATCTTGGACTTGGATAGATGTTATCTCTTACTTACAAACTCATCCAAATGACCCAGCTCTTGCTACGGATGACACATCAAACAACAATACTACCACCACAGCTGTCGGTGTTACAAACGTACCGGTAGATATCGAGAACCCAATAGGTGATTCTGATATGACCATAATAGATTTCATAGAAAAAATAATAGACTTTGCAATAACAGTAGGTATACCGATAGTTGCATTAGCTATAATCTATTCTGGACTTTTGTTTGTGACAGCACGTGGTAATCCAAGTCAAATAGAAACAGCCAAAACTGCTTTTACATATGCTGTTATCGGTGGAGCACTTCTTTTAGGTGCTTGGATTTTTGCTAGAATTATACGAGACGCGCTTAATAGTTTGGCGATGATTATGAATTATTTTGTTTAGTATGAATTTTTTAAGAAAAATATTTTTATCGCTTTCTTTATTCATTTTTCCTTCAGTGGTTTTTGCTGGCCCTAGTATTATGTGGGAAAACACACCCACAATAGATCAGGGTGTAATAACTGGGTATTTAAATATTTCAGGAATAGATTCTCAAACACCACCGCTAACAGTTCTTATTTTTAGTGATTCTGATCCAGAATTTAATCCATATACTTCTTATGCAAACCTTAGTTTGGCTCAAAATGGACCATTGACTTTTCAAGCACCAGCTGACGGTGTTCTTACATACTTTTTGCCAGTTTTAGTTGACGGATCGTTATTGAATGGCCAGCAGCTAAATCCTTTTGCATCCTATACTGTTGGTCAGGTTGCAAATATATCTCCTGCAAATAATAACAATGGTGGTTTCGGGGGCAACCAGGGAGGTAACCCTACTGGCGGCGGAAACCAAAATCCTAATTCCACAAACCCAAATCCAACCGATAATAATAATCCACAAACTTCATCTGGCTGGCCAAACGAAGCTATCGACAACCCTCTAGAAGTAGACAACCTAAACAACTTTATAGCAAATGTTTTAAATGCCTTTTTAAAGATAGCGATACCTATACTTGCTCTTTTCTTGATTTATTCTGGTCTGAAGTTTGTGATAGCTCGCGGCAACGAAAAAGAGCTCGAGACTGCCAAACAAAACTTGCTTTGGACTGTGGTTGGTGGGACAATACTTTTAGGTGCTTGGACAATAGTAAAGATACTTAAAGGTACCGTAGAAGAACTTGATATTACGTTAATTAATAGCTTAGTAAATTATTTTGTATAAATATGAAAAATATAATTATTAAATCCGTTGCATCTTTGTTCCTGACGTTTATGCCCGTGTTTGTTTTTGCACAAGCGCCGAACGTCAACATAAACTATAACGCACAATCAACATCCAACAATGTCTGCGACAACGATATCGGTAGCATTTCAGAACTTTTTGATTTAGCAATATGTATACTTCAAAGATCTGTTTGGCCATTACTGATATCTTTGTCTGTTATTGTATTTATAATCGGAGTTATAAAATATATTAAAAATGGTGACGACAGTAAAGCTAGAGAAGAGGGTAGAAATTTCATGATATATGGAATAATTGGACTTTTTGTCATGATATCTGTTTGGGGTTTGGTTGGTGTTTTGCAGGGAACATTTGGACTTGGAAACAGTGTATTTATTCCACAGCTTCCACAATAAAACTTTGTTTTTGGTGGTATAATTTAAAAAGGTATAAATTCCGCACTCATGGCGTGGTCACATGTGTGGTCGCTCCTTGGTTCGGAATTTATATAAAATATTATTAACGTTAATAAATTTTTTATTCATATGAATAAACTTTACAAAGTTCTAGGTTTCGCGGCTGTTATGGGTTCTCCTTTAATGGCTCTTGCTCAACCAGTGGGCGGTACACCAGTTGACGTTGGTGGACCAAATGCATTCAGTATCTTGGCTGTTATTGCCAACATAATGAACATTATTATCCCTCTTTTGATTACTGCTGCTGTTATTTATATAATCGCAGGTATTCTAAAATACGTTACAGCTTCTGATGGTGACAAACAAGCAGAAGGAAGAACAATGATCATCTCTGGTGTTGTTGGTCTTTTCGTTATCGTTTCTATCTGGGGACTTGTTGCGATACTTAACTCAACATTTAGAATTCAACAATCAGGTACTGCTACTCAAGTTGAATGTATCCCTGGAACACTTATTGGTTACGAAAACGGTCAACCTATATTCTGTCAAGAATAATATATGTGGCCTTTTGTCTTCACTGCTTATGCGTCGCTTGATAGCACCATAAAAAAAATAAATAAAGCTATAATAAACCCACTGATTGTTCTGATGTTTGCGATAGCGGCAGTATATTTCTTATATGGGCTCTATGAGTTTATCAAAGATGCAGACAGTTCAGACGCAAGAGAAACAGGGAAGCGGCATATTATCTGGGGACTAATCGGGATGTTTATAATGGTCGCTGTATACTTCATAATGGAGTTAATATTGGGCACGCTCGGTATTGGCACAGATCAGATAAACATAACTCCAGACAGTATTGATGTAAACCTTCCTCCAATCCAAGAATAAATCAAAATCCGCCGAAAGGCGGATTTTGATTTATAAAAAGAAAGAAGCCCGACCGTATGCCGGTCGGGCTTCATCTTTTCGCACCGTTGGTGCGGTAGGGTTCAGGCTTCAGCTTTCGCTTTCGCCATCTTTTCGAGTTCGTAATCGGTGAACTTGTTCTCGATACGGATCGTACCTGCTGGCACTTTCCGCATTGCGTTCTCACCGATCTTCACATAGAAACCACCTTGTGTCGGTGGGCTCTGTACTTTGTATGGCGTGACGTCTCCTTCTTTGTCGATGAGGGAGTTGCCGTCATTGCCAACACGATACTCCGTGGTGCTACCGTCTACGTTGCGGTAGAGAAGTCTCAGGTCTACGTCCTGGAATGTGTAACCATTCGCGAGGACTATCTCTTGCTTCTTCTTGTCTTTAGCCACGAAGAGTACGTCGTATCGCTTACCAGCACACAGCTCAGGGAGCGTGTATGTTGTTTCGGCCATCACGATGTTCTCCGACTTCATCCATCCTACGATGGAGAAGAAGATCGCCACAGCACCGAAAGCGGCCAAACCGTTCTTCCAGGTGATGTGCCCTGTGACGCTTTGGGTTTTACCCCGAAGCGTATTCAACATACCTCCACTCGCCTTACCCTTGTCGGGGGTCGGAGTCTGGCTCTTTTGTTTACTTGCCTTGAACTTGTTTCCAAGCGTTCCAGCAAGTATTCCGCTGAGAGCCAGTACCACTAGAACTGCTATGAGTACGTTCATTGCTTTTTTGTGTTTCGTTCGTTCTGAAGGGGGAGTGATGTCAGTACTCCATTTCCGAGTACAAAAGTTGCTCCTGGCTGTAGACCTTTCATGCCCTCTTCGATATGCACGCCGATGTTGCCACGACTCGCGTCAACAATTGCCTTGCGAACTTCAGCCTGTGCCATTCCTGTTTTCATGGTTCGGTTGACTTCTTGCTCAACCGCAGGAATATCAGCGTCCCTCTTTGCTTCGTTCAGCTCTTTTTGCCTAACGGCTTCTGCGAGAGCGCCTGTGGGTTGGACAATGGGCAGATTCAGTTCGTGAATCTCACAGCCATATCCGTACCTTTCTAGCGCTTTGTTGGTCTGGAGGATTATTTCTTGTAGTATCTTATACTGCTCGGCATTGCCCCCAGATTCACTACTCATTTGCTGAACCTCTCCAATGGTCTTCATTGTTGCGACTTTTGGCCGAAGCATCGACTCAAAGTTATCACCAACAAGTACAGTAGGGTCTCCAGTTCTGTACTGATACCCATGTACGTTAGTGATTCTCAGTGTGTATGAGAACGCAAATTCAACCAGGTTGCTACCCTCGATGGGTATACCACTGAGCACCAGGCCTTGCTTAATGAAGATCGGAGGTGCTGTATGGTAGGTGGCAGGCAGAACTTCGACCGTAGGAGTAATTACCCCAGATGGATCTTTTGAAACTTTTATTGCAGACTCTGTTATTTCAGAGCCAGCAACTCCTCCGAACCACGGTAATGGTAACCAGGGGATTCCCGTGTAAACCATACCGAAGTAGCGAAAGAAAAAGTTCTCTCGAAGACCCTTGAGATAATTATTATCCTTGTCTTCGTAGATGTTTCCATCTTCGTCAATTCCGTACCCTGGCTCGTTCAAGTAGTACCCAACGATGTTGGCACTACCAGCTTTTCTGTCGAGCCTTTTCCCAGAAGGTAGTTGGGTGAATGGTCCCCATTCCGTGAATGAGAAGCCGAAGAGGTACACCATCACGCAGATGGCGGTTAAGGCAATACCTACAAAGATTTCTCCGATGAGTTCCATGGCGTATGTTGTGTTGTTGGTTTCAATGAACAGGCATCTTTCGTCACTCTTGGTGATTACTCCTAGCCTCTATATGTATTATATCACAATATATGCTGTTTTGTCAAGCTTAAAAACGGCTTTAAATAAGGGTTTTCACTTATTTAAGAAATAAAATTTAACTAAAAAATAATAAAAATCCACAAACTTATATCACAAATAGGTCGATATATCGACCTATTTGTGATATAAATTATACATGCCACATCTTTCAAAAAACAAACCAGCAGAAGAAACTGTTTTAAAGATTAAGAAAAACCTTTCAAAGGTTTTTACAAAACAACTTAAAAACACTTTTGTCTTTGAAGAAATATTTACCGAAACTGAATATTTAATGCTTGCTAAACGTTTTGCGATAATTGTGTTGCTTTTCAAAGATGTTTCAACTTATAAAATTTCAAGATATTTAAAAGTGAGCAATTCTACTATTTTGAGATTTCAAAAAAATATATCTTTAGGTAAATATAAAAATATTAAAAAATTGATTGATTCAAAAACAGGTAATGTAAACATTTTTGAGCTACTTGAAAAAGTTCTAAATGTAGGTTTTAGGCCTTATTACGGGGAAGGGAGAACTTCTTGGTTAAAAGATCTTTTTGATGATAAAAAATAGGTCGATATATCGACCTATTTAGGATTTGTCTTTTTAATTTCTTAAAAACGAGACAAAAATAAAAAAGTATGCTAATATTTCCCTATCTTTTTAAAAGATAAATAAGCCCAGGTGGCGTAATTGGTAGCCGCGTTAGTCTTAGGAACTAATGGAGTAATCCGTGGAGGTTCGAGTCCTCTCCTGGGCACATATAAATTTATATATAACCTCTCGTAGCTCAGTTGGTAGAGCAGCTCCCTCTTAAGGAGACGGTCGTAGGTTCGATTCCTACCGAGAGGACTAGAGGATGCCCAAAAAGGCGAAATTTAATACATGCCCGGATGGCGCAAGAATGACTATAGAGGTATACGCGCTGCGACATTTTGGTGAGATATAAAAGAAGTGTTTTTTAAAAAATATATAAATTGCCCGGATGGCGGAATTGGTATACGCGCACGACTTAAAATCGTGTCTCGCAAGGGATGTGGGTTCGACCCCCACTCCGGGCACACAAAAAATATAAAAAGAAAATAGGTCGATATATCGACCTATTTTCTTTTGAGATTTTAATTATTTGTATTTGATTGTCTTTCATTTTTAATTAAAGCAGTTTGCTTTAAAGCCATCCTCTTTGAGGCTGGGACGGGAATCGAACCCGTGCGTGGCGGTTTTGCAGACCGCAGCGTTACCACTTCGCCACCCAGCCGATTATTTAATTCTACACAAACTTCTTAAACTTCCTACCACAGCGTGGACTTTATCCGCCAAAGCCTTGCGTCGGCGGATTATTCCTTTCCTAAATCTTCTTGAACAAAAAGTTCGTGAATTCTTTGTCTGTTTTTTTCACCTTTATCTATTTCTACATCAACAAAAGGAATATTTCGCAAACTCATTCTTTTTTTGATTTCGTGTTTTATATCAGTTCTTTTTCTTTTGCAGAAATCAAGAGCAGCTTTTTCTTTTGATTCTGGAAGAACTGTAATGTATATTTTAGCATTTTTAAGATCCGGTGACACATCTAAGTGAGTCACTGTTATCAGCGAAGTTTTGTTACTTTCTACTTCTAAAAAGCGTGCAACAACTTCTTTTAATTCATTATTAATTTTTTCTTGTCTTAGTGTCATTTTATCTTGTGATTATTTCAAATACTTCTACGATGTCTGCTGGAGCTAAATCAAGTTTTGCATCTATTATACATCCAAATTCAAGCCCTTCTTTTACTTCTTTTACTTCACTTCTGTTTTGTTGCAAGCCTTCGATTTTGCCTTTCATTATTTCTTCATCGTTTCGCATAACTCTGACAACGTTTCCTGTTTTGATAATTCCTTCCAAAACTCTTCCACCAAAAAGTTGAGAATTTTTGGTTCTTGAAAATACTTTTAGAACTTTAACTTTTCCTTTTATTTCTACGATTTCTTTTTTAGGTTTTCTTATTTCGAATTCTTTATTTAACCAATCAGTTAGTTCGTAGATTATGTTAAAGGTCTTTATTGTTGCGCCGATTTGTTCGTTCGCGTCGAGCGCTGTTCTTTCTGTTTTTACATTAAAGCCGACGATTATAACGTCTTTGTCGGCGTTGGCAAAAGTAAGATCTGATTCTGTTATGTCTCCAACTCCTTTTCTAACTATTTTAAAGCAGGTGTCATCGCAGATTATTTTCTTTATTTCTTTTTCTATTGCTTCGCCGGTTCCCGCAACGTCTGTTTTAAGTATTACAGGTATCATCTTTTCTCGGACGATTTGTTCTTCTTCGTTTGTTTCTTTTAACTCCTTCATTTCTTCTATGAATTTTTCTGCTTCTTTTTTTGTTTCGAAAGAATAAAAAGTTTCTCCTATTTTAGGTATTTTTGTTAAACCAAGAGCTTTTACAGAGGATGAAAACCCAGTGATTCTGATTGGGGTAGAGAAGTGCGCTTCGTCTAGGCTTTTACCGTTTGAGTCTTCAAATATTCTTGTTGCCGCCATTGAATCTTCTACCACGACAAACATTCCTCTTTTTAGTGTTCCATCTTTTATCACCAAAGAAGCAGAGATACCTCTTTTTTCGTCCATGTCTGATTCGATAACTAAACCTCTTGCTGGTTTTGACAGGTCGCCTTTTAATTCTTCCATTTCAGCAGTTAGAAGTATTGTTTCTAGAAGTTCTTCTATACCTGTTCCGTTTTTGGCAGAAATTTCGACGCAAGAAATATCTCCACCGTATCCTTCTATGTAGATACCGTTTTCAACTAGTGTGTTTTTGGTTCTACCTATATCTGCGCCGTTTTTATCTATTTTGTTTATCGCGACCACAAATGGAGTTTTACTCTCTATTATACTTTGGTAGGCTTCTAGAGTTTGTTTATTGACGCCATCGTCTGCGGCAACGATAAGAATTGCGATGTCGGCAGCTTTCGCGCCTCTTTGTCTCATATTTGAGAAGGCCGCGTGACCTGGTGTGTCTAGAAAAGTGATTTTTTTCATCACACCTTCTCCGTTTTTATGACTTACTTCGTATGCAGAAATGTGCTGAGTGATACCTCCAGCTTCTCCGGCTACAACATTAGACTTTCTTATATAGTCTAAAAGCGTCGACTTTCCGTGGTCGACGTGTCCCATAACAGCCACAACAGGTGGACGTTCTATTATGTTTTTAGAGGTGTCTTTTGACATAAGACCATTTATACCGTAAAAAGCAAAAAAAAGCCACTAAATTAAAAGTGGGTGGATTTTTAGGTTTTTTAAAAACCTAAAAATCCACCCGACAATCTTAACTAGCTTGCGCCAAGCTTTCTGCTTCTTCTTTTGTTAATTCAAACTCAGATTTGTATTTTTTGATCGGCTTTGCAAATACGCTCGTTCTTTCTCGTCCATAAAGTGTTGAGATAATAACGCCGTCACCGTGTTCGTTTAGTAAAGTGATAGCGAAGCTTTGATTTCCACCAGAATTTGTGAATGGGTTGAACCTTACTACGCCCACACCTGTGATACTGGTCTTTAGTCTTTTGTTTATATCTTTTATTATTTTGTCATTTTCTACTTCGAGCTGATTCATTCTCTTGATTTCGTTTATTACATGAAGTAGAGTGTCTTCTAAGGTTTTGGCATTTTTACCCTCTAAAAGTTTTGAAATACGCTTATCAAGCTTTATTATTATAATAATAAGTGAAATAACGATTAATATAAAAAATCCTGTTAAATAGATAAGGTTTTCTGCCATGATTGCCAATTATATAACAACACTAAAAATTTGTATATGTTTTCATTGTTTAAAAATAAAAAAAGAAGGGTGTATCTGGACTATGCTGCCGCGACACCTATAAGAGACGAGGTGGTAAAAGAAATGCAAAAAGCTTTTGCGTTTTTTGCCAATCCTTCTTCTTTGCATGAAGACGGAGTTTTGGCTCACAAGTTTTTGGAAAGTGAGAGGGTGAAAGTGGCGGGCGCCGTAGGCGCCCGCCCAGATGAAATAACTTTTCTTTCATCTGGTACAGAAAGCGACAACCTGGCTATTCGCGGAACAGTCACTGCTTTCTTAGAAAAAAATACAAGTACAAAACCGCACATCGTCACTTCGACTATCGAGCACTCGGCTGTTTTAGAAGTTGTAAAAGCGTTAGAAAAAGAAGGTTTGTGTGACGCTACTTTTATATCACCAGAAAAAGACGGAACAATATCTGTTAAAAAAATCAAAGAATCTTTAAGACCAGAAACAGTTTTGGTTTCTATTATTCATGCAAACAACGAAATCGGCACACTGGCAGATATAAAAGAAATTTCAAAGGCGATAAGACATTTCAAAAAATACGATAAAGGCGATCACGCTTCTATATATCCACTTCTTCACACCGATGCTTCGCAGTCTTTTGCGTATTGTGATATCAAAATGAATGCTTTCCCAGTAGATATGATGACTTTTAACTCTTCAAAGATTTACGGACCAAAGGGTGTCGCCTTGCTTTATGTTAGAAAGGGGACGCCTATTAAGCCGATTATTTTCGGTGGAGGACAAGAAAAGGGCCTTCGTCCTGGAACAGAAGATTTGGTTTCTATCTCTGGCTTTGCAAAAGCTATCGAGATGTCTGTGAAAGAAAGAGAAAGTGAATCAAAAAGATTAAAAGATTTGCAAGAATATTTTTTCAAGAAAATAAAAGAAGAATTGGCTGATAGGGTGCGGATAAACGGTATTATTAAAAACAGAATCCCAAACAATATAAATATCACCATCTTTGATTTTGAAAGTGAGTTAATGGTTTTTGAACTGGACGCAAAGGGGATTTCTGTTTCTTCAAAAAGTGCTTGTAATGAAATCGCGGGTGACGAGTCTTCGGTTATCACCGAGCTTTATCCTGACGAAGACGCACGTCTCGGCGGCCTGCGTATCACCCTCGGCAAAGACACAACAAAATCTGATCTAGACTATCTTCTAAAATCAACAAAAGAAATTTTAGAGAAATACAAAAATTTCCCGAGACAGACGGTGTAGTTAGAAAGTAGGTGGTAGTGCGTAGAAAGTAGAATAAAAAAAATAAAAGCAAAAGAGCGCCTCTCCCGTTGGGAAAGGCGCTCGTGCGTGTGTTGTGTGGCGTTACTTGCGAACGCCGAGACAAAGGTTATTGGCATGGAGGTCATCCTTGATCTGACGCAGCAATATGCCACGTGATGAGAAGCCACACAACTGGATGTAAGCCGCACAAGGAAGACCATTAACCTTAATCACGGAACCGAGTGCTATGATCGGGTGCTTCAAATCTCTCTCGGGTAGGAGGATGGTGCCATAAGCAAGCAATTCCTCGATCTTAGCTGGACGGAACCCATCCTTATCCATCTCCTTGATCGCATTCTCATAAGAGATATTGCGATCGAAGTGGAAGAGCTTGGGTTCGAAGGCTACCTTGCCGGTGCCTGTCAACGGGAATTGCTTACTGTTGATATAGATGTCCGACCAGATATACTTGCCAGCGGCAGTCATCTGAGTGAATGTCATACTGTAGTCAACGACCATGTTCTCCATTGTTTGAATGTGTTGTGCCTGGTTTTGTAGGCAGGTTGATGTCCAAGGTTCTTTCTTTTAATTGTAGCATATACTAATATATTTGTCAAGCATTAAAAACTCTTATTTTTCAATGCTTTTTGCACTTAAAACTAGGATCTTTCAACCGTTTTAAATATTGCGACTCAAAAATAATAGTATTTTGCCTTAGAAAATGATGCTGTTTGAAGTCAGAAAAAGAAGTGTATAGACACTTCTTTTTCTGACGAGTTCATCATTTTCTTGGCTTAAAATCTATTATTTTAAGCAATATTTAATTAGGTCTTGAATTTTTGTTACTTTTGCTTCAAGGCAAAAGTAAATATTTGTTTTCGGTAATGAAAAAGTAGTAAACATTAATTTTTCACAAAACACTATTTCGCAAATGCTTTGCTGTATACAAGCACCACCCCGCCCTTCAGGCACCCCTCCTCAGTGAAGAGGGGAAATAAAATTTTTATAAAATATGCTAAAATAATTATCTATCAGAAAATCCCATAATTTGACCGAAAAGCTGTTTCGTGGTATTATCAGTTCGTAATAATTTATTTCACATATGCAACAACCTCCATTTCATAATTTCACAACAAAGGCAAAAGACGCTATAAGAAGAGCGCACGAATTGGCTGTGGAGCGTGGTCAAAACCATGTTAATTCTTCGCACCTTTTTGCTGCTCTTATATTGCAAGATGAATCTATGGTTATTTCTATTTTAGAAAAATTAAACATAGACACTATATTGCTTAGCTCTCATATTATTGAAAGTATCGATCCGGCAGAAACTTCATCTACAGTTTCTCCTTCATTTCAGCTTTATTTAACTCCAGATTTAGCTGGCGTGATCGAAAACGCGAGCAAAATTGCAAAAGTAATGAAAGACGAATTTGTTTCTACTGAACACTTGTTCATCGCAATACTCGATGTTGCTGGCGATGTTAGAAATATTTTAAATCAATTCAAAATTGATAAAAAAGAAGTTTTAAAAGCTCTGGAAGAACTTCGAACAGAAAACGGTAGAGGAAATAATTTAAAATCAAACTTTAGGCTTTTGGCAAAATACACTAGAAATCTAACAGCTCTTGCCAGAGAAGATAAACTCGATCCTGTTATAGGTCGTGACTCTGAGATTATGAGAATAATGCAGATTCTTTCTCGGAGAACAAAAAATAATCCAATACTGATTGGTGAACCAGGAGTTGGAAAAACTGCTGTTGTTGAAGGTTTGGCTTCGCGTATCGCAAAAGGCGACGTTACTGATTCTTTGAAGGATAAAGACTTGGTGTCACTTGATCTTGGTTCCCTTATTGCCGGAACAAAATACCGAGGAGAGTTCGAAGAAAGATTAAAAGGCATAATGAAAGAAATCGAAAAGTCAGAAGGCAAAGTTATTCTTTTCATAGACGAAATACATATGATAGTTGGAGCGGGGAGCTCTGATGGTTCTATGGATGCAGCACAACTTCTAAAGCCGGCACTTGCTCGTGGGGAATTGCGTGCTATTGGTGCGACAACAATCAAAGAATATCAAAAGCATATTGAAAAAGATGCTGCGCTCGCGCGACGTTTCCAACCTGTCTACGTAGAAGAACCAAGTAAAGAAGATGCTGTGGCGATACTTCGAGGTCTAAAAGAAAAATACGAACTGTATCACGGCGTGCGAATCACAGATGACGCAATACTTTCTGCGGTGGATTTGAGTACTAGATATTTAACAAGCAGATATTTGCCAGACAAAGCCGTGGATTTGATCGACGAGGCTTCTTCGGCACTGCGTATGGAGCTTGAAAACAAGCCAGAAATTCTCGAGGATGCGCACAGAAAAATCATGCGATTGGAAATAGAAAAAGAAGCTTTGAATAAAGATTTGGAAAACAAAACTTCTTCTTCGGGAAATGCAAAAGAGCGAATGAAAGAAATCTCAAAAGAAATAGCTGAACTTCGCGAAAAAACAAAAGAGCTCGAGCTAAAGTGGAAAAACGAAAAAGAAACTTTAGGTGAGATAAAAGAAATAAAATCAAAATTAGAAACTTTACGTTTCGAAGCTGAGACAGCAGAAGCTCAGGCCGATCTTGGGCGTGCGGCTGAGATTAGATATGGAAAGATTCCATTTTTACAAAAAGAATTAGAGAAGAAACTTGCTCGATTGAAAAAACTTCAAAAGTCTCGAAGAGTTTTGCGAGAAGAAATCAGCGAAGAAGATATTGCAAGTGTCGTGGCGCGATGGACTGGTATTCCTGTTTCTAGAATGCTTGAAGAAGAAAGAAAGAAACTTGCTCGCATGGAAGAGGAGCTAGAAAAAAGAGTTGTCGGGCAAAGAGAAGCTATAGTGAAAGTTTCTGACACAATACGCCGAAACAGAGCTGGTATTTCAGATCCAAACAGACCTATTGGTTCGTTTATTTTGCTTGGTCCAACAGGAGTTGGTAAGACAGAGCTGACAAAGTCTTTGGCAGAATTTATGTTCAACGATGAAAAAGCTTTGATACGAGTAGACATGTCTGAATACATGGAAAGACACTCAGTTTCTAAACTTATCGGTTCGCCTCCAGGATATGTTGGTCACGAAGAATCAGGGCAGTTAACAGAAGCAGTACGACACAAACCGTATTCTGTAATTTTATTCGACGAGGTTGAAAAGGCTCACCCGGAAGTTTTCAATATCTTGCTACAAGTTTTAGACGACGGACGTCTGACAGATGCGAAGGGAAGAGTTGTAAACTTTAAAAACTCGGTGATAATCCTGACTTCAAATATTGGTTCGCAATACATCGACAAGATGGAAAAAATCGGATTCTCTGCAAACTCTGACGTGGATGAATATCAAAACACGAAAGAAAAAGTTATGGAATCTTTGAAAAATCACTTCAGGCCAGAGTTCATAAACAGACTTGATGAAATAATCGTCTTTGATGTTCTGTCGCCAGAAGTTATCGCCGATATCGTAAAGATCCGAGTAGAAAAAGTTCGCGAAAGACTGGCAGAAAAGGGAATAGTATTGAATGTTTCTCCGAAAGCTTTAGTTTATCTTGGAAAAGAAGGATATGATCCAAAATACGGAGCACGTCCGCTAAACAGACTTATCCAAACTAAAATTCTAAACCCTGTCGCAGGAAAAATTATCAGCGAAGGTGTCGGCGCGGGAGATAAAGTTATGGTAGACGAAAAGGGAGGAGAGCTGACTGTCGTGATAATGAAAGGTTCTAAAAGAGATAAAAAAGTAAATTCAAAAGAAGGGAATAAAACTTTTGCTTAAT
>JAUPTX010000010.1 GCA_030917865.1 Patescibacteria group bacterium
AAAAAGCCCCCGACGGGACTTACGTCCATATCTTAGCATGGGGTATTTTTTTTGTCAATACCCTAAAAATTTAGTCTGTCAAGGCCTAGTAATGGCTTTAAATATGGGCTTTTGGGTAATTTTCCCTGCCAAGCGTAAAAGTTTTTTTATTATTTTTGGGTGGTTTTTGGACAAAAAGTGTTGTTTTTAGGGGGTTTAAAGGTTGACAAATTGGGGGTTTATTTTAGTTTTTTATATTAATTTTGTTTTTTAGATAAGTGTTACTTTTTTCTTAGCAAAAAAGTAACCAAAAAGCCAAGACCTAATTAAATATTGCTTAAAATAATAGATTTTAAGCCAAGAAAATGATGAACTCGCCAGAAGAAGAAGTGTGTACACACTTCTTCTTCTGGCTCAAACAGCATCATTTTCTAAGGCAAAATACTATTATTTTTGCGTCGCAATATTTAAAACGGTCATAAGTGGTTATTTAACATGTATTGACAAAAACATTAAATTATCTAAAATAACGAAGAACCTGAACCCATAAACATTACAACGATGAAAAACTCGATATTCCTCGTTCTGACAGTGACCCTAATTTGGGCATCATGTACAGAAAAGCCCGAACCACTAACCTGTGGCGAGTGGACATCGTCATGTGAACTGCAGAAGGATTATGTCTACTTCCGCGTAGACAGCGTCCTAGTGAAAGGAGTTGGTGATGCTCTAGGTTTTCCCATCGAAGAAGGTCATCACTACATAATGTCTACAAAGACCAAATCACCTATCGGGACTGTAAATCCAGCACAGAGCCAGACGATTTACGTTGGATTACAGAATAGAACAATACGATACACCACTGAATCTCTTTTAATAGGTGGTGGAAAGATCCGAGTTCGTCTCTATCTATTTGGAGAGGATGAGGTCAGACCCGGCCAAGCAGATTTGGTCTGGAGTTCAGTACATTCTCATTAGCACCTACGAGAAAATGTAGGACCCCGATCGGCACACGGTCAGGGTTCTTCTTTTTTGTACACAATCAGCCCGCGCACTTCGTGCGCGGGCTGATATTTTAAAAACTTTATAACTTTAAAAACTTTTAACTGTTTTCCTTCTTCCCCTTTAACACCCAACCTTCTGCAAAAAGAGTTTCTGCCTTTTTCCATTTAACCTCTTGTGTCTTTCCGTCTTTTTCTAAAATCACAATATCATTTCGGCCGATTTTATCTGATTCATTTTTTATTATTGTCTGACCTTTTGTATCTTCATCCTTAATAGAGTTTTCAATGTATTGCTTTGGAGCCTCGCGAACTTCTGCCTGCGCTTCTGTCGGGCGAATAGTATCTATCAAAGATAGGACTTGCTCATTTAACATCGCTTCCATATTTCGATAAAGAGTTAGACCTTCTTTTGTATATTCAATCAAAGGCTCTCTTTGTCCATAAGCCCGTAGGTTCACAGAAGACCGAACATAGTCCATAGTTTCCAAATGTTCAGTCCAAAGAATATCGTTTACGTGTAGGATAATTCTTCTGACAGTTTTCCAGAAAGCTTCTTCCCCAACCTGAGATATCTTTTCAAACATTAGAGCTTCTGTCTTTTGTGCATCAGGAGAAATAGAAAGAACGTATTCTTTTATCTCAGTGTCTTCTGCAAAAAGCATTTTTCGTCTTCTTCCGTAAACAGCCTTTCTTTGAGTACTCAAAACGTTATCGTATTCCAGAGTTTTCTTACGTGCGTCGAAGTTAAATCCTTCGATTTTTGTTTGAGCGCTTTCAAGAGCAGACGTTATCATTTTATTTTCTATTGGTTGGTCTTCGGCAATACCAAAACGTCCCATCATCGTCTTTATCCGATCTCCTCCGAAAACTCGCATGAGGTCGTCGTCCAGTGATACGAAAAACTGAGTAGTTCCTGGGTCACCTTGTCGTCCTGCACGCCCCCGAAGCTGGTTGTCTATTCTTCGCGATTCATGTCTTTCAGTACCTAAAACAAAGAGCCCACCAAGTTCGCGCACTTTGTCTCCCTCTTCTTTTGTCGCAAGTTCACCTCCGAGTTTGATGTCGATACCTCGTCCAGCCATGTTTGTAGCGATAGTCACCGCGCCAAGTCGTCCAGCGCCAGCAATAACCTCTCCTTCACTTTCGTGTTTTTTCGCGTTAAGGATAGTGTGTGGAACACCTTCTTTTTGTAGGAAGTCAGAAAGCATTTCATTTCTTTCAATAGAAATAGTACCGATTAGTATCGGCTGACCAGTAGAGTGGACTTCTTTTATCTTTTTAGCGATAGCCTTAAACTTACCGATTTCTGTTTGATAGATTTGATCATTTAAATCTTTTCGGGCGATATCTTTATGTGTTGGGATAGTTATAACATCAAGTCCATACACGCTGAAAAATTCTTCGCTTGAAGTTTTCGCTGTACCTGTCATACCAGAAAGCTTTTTATAAAACTTAAAGTAGTTTTGATAAGTGATCGATGCGACAGTTTTTGTTTCTTTTTGGATTTTTACACCTTCTTTTGCCTCGAGGGCTTGGTGAAGACCTTGGTTAAATCTTCGGCCTGGCATCATACGCCCTGTTGATTGGTCGATGATTATAACTTCGCCGTTATTTACCACGTACTCTTTATCACGAGTGAAAAGCGCCTGCGCTCTCACTGCCGTTTCTAAGTGGTGAACAAGCTTTATTCCTTTTTCTGTATAAATATTTGAAATACCTAAATACTCTTCTGCCTTTTCTATTCCGGCGTCGTTAAAAGTTATCGCGCGAAGTTTTTCATCTACTTCATAGTGCTCTGTTTTATTTAGTTTCTTTGCAATATCAGCAAACTTTGTATACAAACTTTCAGAGTCTTCTGCTGGGGCTGAAATAATAAGTGGAGTTCTAGCTTCGTCTATCAAGATAGAGTCGATTTCGTCGACGATAGCAAAGTTATAAGGACGGCCAACTATTCCGTCTTTTGTTGTTGCTAAGTTATCTCGAAGATAGTCAAAACCAAATTCGTTGTTTGTTCCATAAGTAATATCCGCTGCGTAAGCTTCTTTTCTACTGCAAGGTTTTAGGAATTCATAAACAACCTTAAAAGAACCGACTTCGTCGCGCTCTTCGTCTTTTTCTCCTTCTATACTTGAGTCATAAAGATATGAAATATTTTGAGAGTTAACAACGGCAACAGAAAGACCGAGCTTGTCGTAAACTTGCCCCATCCAAGTCGCGTCACGTCTTGCTAGAAAGTCGTTTACTGTAACGACGTGCACGCCTTCACCAGTAAGCGCGTTTAGATACGCAGGAAGAGTAGCAACTAAAGTTTTACCTTCTCCTGTTCTCATCTCAGCGATATTACCTTCGTGCATCGCCATACCTCCAACCAACTGAACATCATAATGTCTTTGACCTCGAGTTCTAACAGAGGCCTCGCGCACTAACGCAAAAGCTTCTGGTAAGATATCATTTAGAGTCTCGCCGTTTTTTAGTCTTTCTTTAAGTTCGTTTGTTTTAACAGGAAAATCCTCATCTTTTAATACAGAAACTCCTGCCTCTAAACTATTTATTTTTTCTACTATTTTCTTTGATTTATTTAAGAAATCTTGATTCTGATCCCCGAAAACAGCCTTTAATTTGGTTAAAAATGACATAAGAAGATATTAGCATTTTTCGCGATTTAAATAAACAGCCAAATGACTTTGTTTTAAAAGCCATAAAATCCGTTATTTAATCCTAAAAAACAAAAACCCCAATTAAGGGGCTCTTGTCTACAAGGCAGATAGCGGAGAATTAACTTCGGCGGCGTGAAGTTTTCTTCTTTGCTGTCTTCTTTGCTGTTTTTTTCTTAGCAACTTTCTTTTTAGCAACTTTTTTCTTTGCTACTTTTTTAGTTGCTTTTTTTGCTTTCTTTTTTGCAGCCATGATAGTTATTTAAAAACTAAATAATAAATTGCAATAATTCCGACATACATAAACTTAAAAAATAAATTTATGAAAACTACTGCACTTACATTTATAATTATCTCTCATAAAAAATATTTAAACAATGAAATAAAACTATTTTTGTGGAAAACTTTTTGAAAAACTTTTTTTTATAATTTAAAAAATAAAAAATCTTTTCAAGCTGAATAAAAAAATATTTCACGAGAGTGAAATATTTTTTTATTTTTATTCTATTGTTTCTTTAGCCACTCTATCATTTTTTTATATGTACCTGGTCCAGCTTGCCCGTCCGCTGTCAGTCCTTCTGATTTTTGAAAAGCTTTGATTTGGTTTTCAGTTGTAGCTCCGAAATCGTTGTCTATTTTTGAATCTGTTCCGTTGTATATATTTAGAAATTCCTGAACTGTTCCAACTCTCGTTCCTCTACTTCCCTTTTTCATCAAGACATTGTCGTCTGCTAGTTTTTGAAGAGCTGTTATTAAACTAGAATTTTCACCGGAGCTTGAGGCGGGCGCACTAGGAGTTTGTGGGGCCGGAGATGAAGGCGCCGCTACAGGAGAATCAGACGCTGGTTTTTCATTTGAATATCCAGTCGGCTCATTTTCTATAATAGGACGAATATCTGATGTCACTCCGTCGAACTCCGAAGGATCAACCTGAAGAGAAACAACCCCCCAATAGCCTAAGCCTAGGACTATTCCAAAAAATATTATTATTAGTAGATTTGCTTTTAAAGTCTCGAAAAACATATGTTTATTATATATGTTAAATATTAAATGTTCTATATATAGATAATACCAAAATAGAGGTTTTTGCAAAGCGAAAATGGTTAAAACTTTTTATATACTATATATAGAGGATTTTCCGTGGCACCCAATTTTTACTGAGCCATATAAAGGGGCTTGCCTTACTTTTTAAATCTTGCTAATATACTACCTATGAACAGTATGTTACCTTGGGTACAGATTATACTATCTATCCTATTAATAATAAGTATTTTACTACAAAAATCTGACGCCGGACTTGGCGGTGCTTTTGGTAGTGGAAACGATGGTGGCGGTGCTTACCACACAAGAAGAGGCTTTGAGAAATTCCTATTTAGACTAACTATAGTTTTGGCAATCCTACTTGTTGTTTCCTCTATCTTGGCTGTGATGTAGTCAGCTAACAATCTATGAATCAAAATTCGGGAAGCTTTTTCCCTTCAAAAAAACAGTTAGGTAAGGCTATTCACGCTTTTAGCTATAAAGAAATGTTTCTTTTTATAATCCTTTTATTGGGAGTGCTTGTTAGCGCCTTTTTAATCCTAGACAAAATAAATGAAAAGTATCTCATAGAAAGACCTTTAGCTGGAGGAAAAATAACAGAAGGTGTTATCGGATCTCCAAGATTTATAAATCCAGTACTTGCAAGCAGCAACACAGACCGCGATTTATCTGAAATAGTATTTTCAGGTCTAATGAAAAAATCTATCTCCGGAGAAATGGAGCTTGATTTAGCTGAAAGTTACGAAGCAAGTGGAGATAAAACAACATACACTTTTACAATAAGAGAAAACGCCACTTTTCACGACAATACAAAAGTAACATCTGAAGATGTTTTGTTTACTATTACCCAAATACAAGACGGTAAATTAAAAAGTCCTTATCAGGCTGGATGGCAAAGTGTGTCGGTTACAAAAATAGATGAAAGAACAGTTCAGATTAAACTCCCTTCTTCTTATACTTCCTTCTTAGAAAATACATCAATAGGAATATTACCTTCTCATATTTGGAAAGAGCTAGATACAGATGATTTTACTTTTTCAGATAGAAATTTATACGCTATCGGTTCTGGACCATATAAAATTTCAAATATAGACAAAAAGAAAAACGGTCTAATAGAAAGTATCACTCTCAAATCTTTCAAAGATTACTCTGGACCAAAAGCTTTTGTAGATAAAATAGAATTTATTTTTTACAAAAACGAAGAAGACCTGGTTAAAGCTTTCAAGAAAAACAAAGTCGACCAAATAAACGCAATCAGCGGTCAGCAGGCAAAGATTTTACAATCTGAGGGCCACGCAGTGACAAACGTATCACTCTCTAGAATCTTTGGTATTTTCTTCAATGGAAACAAACAAGAGATTTTCAGAAACAAAAATATTGTTAAAGCTTTTGATTTGTCTATAAATAAGCAAGAGATAGTAGAGACAGTTTTAGGTGGATATGGCCAAACAATAAGCAGTCCTATTCCTAAAAAAATATATGAGGGTGAGCCAGAAGTACCTACAGACCACGCTCTCGGACTAGCAGAAGCTAAAGCTATTTTAGACAGAGAAGGTTGGGTTATGGGAACGGACGGTTTTAGAGTAAAAGCAGGACAAACTTTAAAATTCTCAATATCAACAGGAGATGCGCCCGAACTACAAAAAGCAGTAGAGATTATTAAAAACAATCTAAAAGAAGTTGGGGTTCTGGTTGAGGTAAAGGTTTTTGAAATCGGAAATCTTAACCAAAGCGTTATAAGACCACGCGAATACGAATCTCTTTTCTTTGGTCAGATAATAAGCAATGAGTCAGATTTATTTGCGTTTTGGCACTCAAGCCAGAGAAACGACCCAGGTCTAAATATTGCAAGTTATACAAACAGTAAAGTAGACGGTCTCTTGGAAAGAATTCTTTCTTCTCAAAATGAAGAAGAAAGAAGTAGATATTTCAAAGACTTAGAAGCTGAGATTAAAAAAGATTACCCTGCCGTTTTCATCTATTCTCCAGACTTCATATACTTAACAGATAAAAAAGTTCAAAACATTCAGGTAAATAAAATCACTCTTCCTTCTGAAAGATTAAATCATATAAATGATTGGTATATCAGAACTGAGAAAGTTTGGAATTTCCTAAAAGAACAAAATTAAAATTACTATTATTAAACAATAAAAATATGGATCAAAAAACAAACAGCAGTAGACCACCACACAGTGGTTATAACAGAAGTTCTACTGCACCAAACAGAGCGGGTGCGCCTAGCACGACAGGACAACACAAAAGAAGATTTAACAGCCCAAGGCCTCAGACTAGTACTAGCAATGGTGGCGTTGGAGGCAGACCACAAAGTAGTGCTACTCGGGGCGCAGGCCAAGGACAAAGAAGACCAGCCCCGTCTCAAATGAGATCAGGAGGCGGAGCTCCAAGATCTGACAAAAACAAAAGCGGATCAACAAGCACAAGAAGAGAAACTGGAAATATTCCAGCGCCAGACAAGAACGTAATCAGAATAATTCCACTTGGTGGAGTTGAGGAGATCGGACGAAACATGACTATGGTAGAACTAAACGACCAGATAATCGTTATCGATGCTGGTATTGGTTTTGCTGATGAAGAAAACCCGGGTATCGACTATCTTATTCCAAATACAAAATACCTAGAAGCAAACAAACACAAAATAAAAGCGATGGTGGTAACCCACGGACACCTAGACCACATCGGAGGAATCCCTTACCTTATCGAAAAGATTGGTAACCCACCTATTTACACACGAGAATTCGGAGCACTTTTGATTAAGGCAAAAGCAGAAGATTTTCCAGGACTTAAACTTAATATAAAAGTTGTTGAAGCCACAGACGGAGCCTTGCCTATCTCACCTGACTTTAAAGTTAGATTTTTCGGACTTACTCACTCTATTCCTGATTCAACTGGAGTTATCATCGAAACACCTTTTGGAGATATTGTGTCTACTGGAGACGTTCGAGTTGAAAACGAAGACGGAGTTCCAGTACAAAGAGAAATAGATCAATACAAAATTTTCAAAGACAGAAATATTCTACTTATGACTATGGATTCAACTGGTATCACAAGTCCTGGTTGGTCTGGATCTGAAAAAGACGTTGTAAAAAATATCGACAAAATAATCAAAGAGGCTCCGGGACGACTTATCATCGGAACTTTCGCATCTCAAGTAGAAAGAATTCTAGAATTCATAAACTCTGCAACACGTTACGGAAAATACGTAGCAGTGGACGGACGATCAATGAAGACAAACGTCGGTATCGCTCAACAATTAAAACTTACTGACTTTAAAAACGTCATAAGTATTGAAGATATGGACGACTATCCGCCTCATAAGATAGTGATGATCGCCACAGGAGCCCAAGGAGAAGAATTCGCAGCTCTTATGAGAATGGCGAACGGAACTCACAAGCAAATAAAACTAACGCCAACAGATACTGTTGTTCTTTCTTCGTCTGTTATTCCAGGAAACGAAT
>JAUPTX010000008.1 GCA_030917865.1 Patescibacteria group bacterium
GGTGTCGGCGCGGGAGATAAAGTTATGGTAGACGAAAAGGGAGGAGAGCTGACTGTCGTGATAATGAAAGGTTCTAAAAGAGATAAAAAAGTAAATTCAAAAGAAGGGAATAAAACTTTTGCTTAATATGACAAATCCAAAACAAGAAAAAAATGTTTTCTTCGATATAAGTAAGCTTCCAAAAGGTTGGGGGATGATAGTTTTTCCTATTTCGATGAGTAGAATTCTAAAAGATCAAAGTGCTGACAAAGTTTTTGATCATCTTAGGATGTTTCAACCGGATAAAATTAATGAAAACAAGGTAGGAATTACTTTGCTTTATAGTGATGGTCTTTATGAATGGAAAAAGGATGAAGAATATATATCTAGGAAAAATAGTTTAGCTTTCATTAATAATCACCGAAACGCATATTTAAATCAAATAAGTAAAAACAGTTTTGAGTTTCAGATAAAAGACGCATTTGATTTTATTTCATGGAATCAAATATCTATATCTACAAATGATTTCATGGATAAATATAATAAATGTTTATCTTTGGCCAAAGAAGATGAAAAGTTTCTTGATTTAATAAAGGAAGACTGTAAAGATTTTAATCGAGACTTTGATGAAAATCAGATGAACTTTTTTCTCGAAGAAATAATAGTTTTTTACTTGATTACAAAGATGAAAGTTGTTTTTAATAACGTCTATACAGAAAACAGAGAAGAGTGGGCGTTGCTCGCTTATCCAGGAAAACCCTTAAAGTCCATGGTTTACTTTTTCCAAAAAAATATACTAGGACTTAATAACACAGGAAATAAATATGAAAATTCTTGGTACGATTTATCTGAAAAGAAATTGATTGAATTTGATAGAGTTGATTTAGAGACTTATAAGGTTAAATAAAAAGAAGGCCGCGCGGAGCGCGGCCTTCTTTTTATTTTGTGCGCCGGGCGGTTCGGTCACAAGTTTCTAATTCGCTACGCTCATAAGAACTTTCGACCCCGACTCGATTGCTTCGGGGGCTCAGCATATCTCCGTCTTTCGAATCCTGACGCAATACAAAGAAATTTGTATTGCTCCCGTCCCAGCAAATATAAAAGACCAGCTCAGAAAGCTGGTCTTTTATATTTGTGCGCCGGGCAGGATTCGAACCTGCGTAGCCCGAAGGCGATTGATTTACAGTCAATTGCGATTGACCACTCCGCCACCGACGCAACTTTCATACAATAGCATAATAATTTATACAATTCAATAATTACTTGCCAAAACTACTTTTTTTCTGTATTGTGTCGGTATGTATAAAAAGAAATCAAGTTTCTATATCTATGGAAGAAAGCCTGTTGAAGAGGCTCTTTTGCATGATCCAAAAAACGTGGCGCAGGTTATCGTTCACGAAGCTGTAAAAGACGAAGTTTTCGAAGAGCTTAAAAACTATGTTAGAAAGCACAAAATTCCTTTTATTAAATCGCCAAAGAACAAACTAGAATCTTTAGTAGGAGATGTTAACGACCAAGGAGTCGTGGCCGAACTTCGTGAATTCAAAGGAGTTGATTTTCATGACTGGGTAGAAACTTTAGACCTGGATACAAATCCTCTTGTTTTCTTGATGGATGAACTAGAAGACCCGCACAACGTGGGCGCTGTTATACGAGTAGCTGCGGCTTCTGGTGCTTCTGGTGTCATACTTTCAAAACACAGACAAGCTCCAGTAAACGGAACAGTTTTTAAAACTTCTGCAGGAACTATCACAAAAGTTCCGATTATTATCGTTTCAAATATAAACGACGCTATTAAAAAATTAAAAGATCACAAATTCTGGGTTGTGGGTCTCGACTCTGGACACGGGAAAAATGTTTGGGAAGAAAGCTATGACACACCAACTGCTGTGGTGATAGGGAACGAAGGTGAAGGTCTGCGAGATTCTGTTCAAAAGTCTTGTGATTATACAATCCAAATCCCGATGGAGCGAGACGTAGAATCTCTAAACGCGTCTGTTTCTGCTGCCATCGTTGCATACGAGTGGAAAAGAAAAAATTCTTAATTTATGTGGGAGGCTCTGAAAAAAATATACGATTATCTTTTAACTTTCCCAGAAAGGCTTTATCCTTTTTCTGAAGAGTTAGATGGTCAAAAGGTGACAGGCGAGAAGGCTTATAAACTTTTGGCTGTGAAGAATAAAAACAAATATGGCGACGCATACGCTTTGTCATCGCCGAAACTTTTGCTTTGGAGACAGGTTTTCCATGTTTTTGGATCCGTTGTAATTATTTTAATCGCAGACTTTTTGTTCAGAAAAGTTAGCTTCTTTAATGGATTTATTTTCTTGGGACTTTTTGTTTTTTTGATGTTTATTCAAGAATTTTATCTGCATCCGCATCACTACGAGCAGAAGTTTACAAAAGGTTTGGTGGACTTTATATCCTGGATTTTACCTATAATTATCTATATTTTGCTATAAAAAACGAGAGCTAGACAAGTAAAATTGTTTATGCTAATATCTTTTCATTGCCTAGATATTTAAGACTAGTGCTCAAAAACATATGTCACAAGATACACTAATAAAACTAAAAAGCGATCAGTCAAAGCACATAATCAGGACTGTTAAAAACAAGAAGCAAAATCCTGATAAGCTTAAACTTCGAAAATACGATAAGACTTTGAGAAAGCACGTAACTTTCACTGAAGCTAAGAAATAATAAAAATCAAAAAATCCCTCGCGGGATTTTTTGATTTTTGGGCTGGATTTTTAAGTGAAAATAATATAACATAAAGCAGTTGGTTCTTTGATGTTTTTATCGGTGGCATTTATGTCACCTTGGCCATGTGAAGCTTTATCGCTAAGTGATATTGTAGATTATGGCCGTTGGGCGATTAGTTTAGTGGCAGAACAGCGGTCTCCAAAACCGCTGGCGGGAGTTCGATTCTTCCATCGCCCGCAATGAGTATTTCTAATGATCAAAAAAATATACTAAAACAGACTTATGAAGATTCTTCTCGTGTCGTGAGTGATTTTCGTAACTTTAATCTAACAACAAGGGTTAATTTAATTAATAATCAATTAAATTTTTTTACAGTCTTATCAACTATTAATATCGCAATACTTTTATCTTTATTTGAGGTTATAAATATATTTTCAATTATCTCAGTATTATTTTCTGTATTTTTGGTAATATCATCTGTATCGATTATTAGATTTAAGTTTGACGAACAATCAAAAAATTTAGATGACGCAGATAAGCAAATAATAGAAACTCATATATCTATTGAGAATAAAATACAAGAAACTTTAGATTCGGGAGACTACTCTGTATTTAAAAATTTTTGTATACAAAAAGTAAAAAATTATTCTGAGCCACATAAAATAAAAAGTTACTTAGGTGATTTTTTTACGTCAGTCTTTATATTTTCTTTTATTATGAGCATGTTTGCAATTCTCTGGCCTGAATGCTTAATAATATTAAAAATATTATTAGCATTATTACTTTCTTATTTTTTAGGTTTCAGAGATTTCTATCAGAAATTCTTAAATAAGATATTAATTAAAAAAGTAATTAATAATTCTTAGGCAAAACCCTCTTAAACCACGTCCTCTGTCTTTTAGCGTATTGCCAGATTTTGGTTTTTAAAGTTTCCACCATTTCTTCTTCAGTAATTTTTCCTTGCAGAAACTGTGCGATGTATTTGTATTCCAAACCAAAGTCTTCGAGTTTTTTCCATGAGACTCCTTGTTTGTGCAGATTTCGCACTTCATCTATCATGCCAATTTCAAATCTTTTTAAAAGCCTTAAGTTTATTCTTTCTTTTAAAACTTCGTCGGGGAAGTCTAGATAGATAAATTCAAAGTCGTATTTTTGCTCGCCTTTTTTAATGCACGCGATTTTCCCCATAAGTTTTCCAATCTCTATCGCGCGGATGAGTCTCCTTTTGTTTTCTGTATCGACTTTCGCACCTTCTTCTTTTGGGATTTGCTCTAAGATTTCTTTTAGCTCTTCTATACTTTTTTCTTCAAGCTCTCTGCGAAGATTTTCATTTTTTGGAATTTCTTGGAAGATTATGTTATCTGTGACTGATTGAATATAGAAACCTGTGCCGCCGCAGATTATTGGTGTTTTGCCACGTGATAAAATATCTTCTATTTTTTCAAATGCCAGGCGTTGGAATTCTTCTACAGAAAAATCTTCATTCGGGTCTTTTATATCTAGTAGGTGATGAGGCACACCTTTCATTTCTTCTGTCGTGATTTTACCAGATCCGATATTCATGCCGATGTAAACCTGTCTTGAGTCTGCAGAAATAACCTCGCCACCCAACTTTTTAGCGAGCTCTACAGCGTGGTCTGATTTTCCTGTGGCTGTTGGTCCACAGACGACGTATATTTTAGGTTTGTTCATGAGCATATAATACATTTTTAAAATTTGTTGACAAACTATTTTAGCTAAATATAATATTAGCAGGTTGATCGAGTCAGTAAGGAAAACCGAAGGTCGACAATGATCCCAAAAAGGATGGCAAGCCTCTTGATAGATACTCTGTAGACCATACTCTTAACGCAGTATGTGAAGCACGATTGACATCATGCATGCGAAGCCATAGTAAATGATGTGGACAAATTGCTAACCTGAAGCCCTTCCTGCTATTAACCTACGTGACCCGTAAGTCACATTGCCCGTTCTTTTTGTCCCATTGCTGAAGTCGCCCTGTAAGGTGACTGAAGCGGGCAAAGCAGGCCACTCCCAAGGGGGTGGTCTGTTTGCATTTTGGGGTAATTTTTTTATTCTATTAAACGAGCAGTCCCTTTCTCCGACTGGTGAAAGATAGTCGATATGGCCGAGATTAAGCCTGGGTCACACCAGGCGGAGATCTGATAGCTGGTTGAGGAGTTCTCCAGCGAACGAGCTGTAAAGACTAGCCTCCTAACACGAGGAGTCAGAGAGTCGAAGCCCGCCCCGTAAGGCGGGCTTCTTTTTTTCTTGACTTATTTATTACTATGTATTATAAATGTGTCAGAAGGTGTTGCGGTGCTGTCGGTCTTTCTACGCCTAGAGCTCATGTTCTAAGGTTTGCAATGGTTTGGTGGTTGGGCTTATGGCCTGCAGCAACTCCTGTTCCCGGGCCCGGTGTCGCAAGACGCCGGGCTCATTTTTTTATTGGACAATTTATTTTAATTAAAGTAAAATCCTTGGTATGCCGGAATGGCGGAATTGGTAGACGCGCACGACTCAAAATCGTGTATCGCAAGATGTGAGAGTTCGATTCTCTCTTCCGGCACAAACAACTAAAATATTTAATATGCCGGAATGGCGCAAAATTGACTAAAGCGGTAGACGCAACTCAAAATCGTGTCTCGAAAGGTGTGGAGGTTCGATTCCTCTCTCCGGCACAAATTAAACAAATCCCCATTTTATGGGGATTTGTTTTTTATGTTAAAATTAGAGTATATTTAGTTTTAATTTTAAATCAGGATGCAACCAGAATTATACAGCGATTCAATATTTTTTATTGATGTAAATAAAATACATCCAAACCCTTATCAACCAAGAATTGAGTTTGATGAGGCTAGACTTCGTGATCTGGCTGACTCTATCAGGCAATACGGAGTTCTTCAGCCTTTGGTGGTGACTCGCGTAGAGAGAGAAAAAGAAGACGGCGGTATCGTCGTCGAATACGAACTGATCGCCGGAGAAAGAAGGCTTCGTGCGTCACGTTTGGCTGGACTCTCTCAGGTGCCTGCAGTTATACGAAAAGAACAGGATCCAATGATGAAACTCGAGCTTGCTATTATCGAAAATTTGCAAAGAGAAGATTTGAATCCAGTAGATAGAGCTAGAGCTTTCTTACGTCTTCATACAGAGTTTGGTTTTTCTCATAAAGATATAGGCAAGAAAGTAGGAAAGAGTCGAGAATATGTTTCTAACTCTCTAAGACTGCTTCAGATGCCACAAGATATCTTGGACGCTCTGGGTCAAGGAAAGCTCACAGAAGGGCACACAAGGCCTTTGCTCATGCTTTCTGATAGACCTGACGAACAAGCTGTTCTTTTCAAAGAGATTGTCTATAAAAAAATTACAGTTAGAGAAGCTGAAAGAATCGCACGTGAAATAGCAAAAGAAAGGGTTCGTAAAAAGGAATATCTCCCTGATCCTGAGATTGAAGATATTCAGAACAGGCTTCAAGAAACTTTGGGAACTAGGGTCCATATTGATCGGAAAAATCAGGGAGGCAAGATAACTATAGATTTCTTCTCTCCTGAAGATTTACGAACAATACTCGATACAATTCAGTCTAAAAATGCTTTAGGGAAAAATACTCTTTTGGAGAATCACGTTTCAAGAAATGAACCAAAAGAAGATGTATTTGTTAAAGAAGTAGAGCCTGAAAATTCTTTTGTTCCAGACAACATTCCTCCCGAAGAAGTTAAAACAGAAAAAGTTCCGGTAGAAGATTTAGGTCTAAGCGAAGAAGAAATAGCTTTGCTCGATGACCGGTCAAAAGATGAAATGGAAAAATCAGAAGAAGATGCAGATTTGTATAACGTTTCTAATTTTTCTTTGTAGTAAATAAAAAGGCGGGGCGCGAAGCGCCCCGCCTTTTTATTTATTTAAACCGATTAATAAATTTATTTATCAAACTGTTTTCATCTAAGTATTTTTTAATATGGCGTCTTGCAAGTGTTGTCTTTGCTGAATCAAGCCATTTAGATGTTGGGTTTACTTTTGCACTGGTTTCGATTTCTATAATATCTCCGTTCTTAAGTTCCGTGTAGATGCTTGTAAATTTGCCGTTTATCTTTGCACCTGAAATATGGTTTCCAATATCAGAGTGAACAGCAAAAGCAAAGTCTATTGCGTTCGATCCTTCTGGTAGGTCTATCACGTCTCCTTTAGGTGTAAATACGAAAATTCTTTTTGAGAAAAAATCTATCTTTAAGTTCTTTAAAAAGTTTTCAGGATTGGAAACATTTTTCTGTAGTTCTTTGAATTGTTCAATCCAGCTTATTTTTGTATCGCCATTGTTTTTATCGAAAAGATTTTCTTTGTATGCAAAATAAGATGCGATACCGTGTTCTGCTTGATCGTGCATTTCTGGTGTTCTGATTTGGATTTCTGCAATAGCTCCGTTGCCTGTGAATATTGTAGTGTGAAGACTTTTATATCCGTTTGGTTTTGGTAGAGCAATAAAGTCTTTTATTCTTCCTGGGATTGGTCTCCATGATCCATGAATGATGCCTAAGACTTTGTAACAATCTTCTATATTTGGGACGATGACACGAAGCGCAACCAAGTCATAAACTTTGTCGATATCCATGTCTGTGTTTTTTAATTTCTTGTACAAACTATAAAGACCTTTTACACGATAACTGATCTTTATCGCTTTTATTCCGTTTTTAGTTAGTTCTTTTTGAAGGGATTTGTAAATCTGCTCGAGAGATTTTTCGTCTGCTCGGCTTTTTTGCTTAAGCAACTTTTCTACATTTTTCGCTTCTTCAGGAAAAGCAAAAGGGAAGGCCAGATCTTCTAATTCTCCTTTTAGTTTCCACATACCAAGTCTGTTTGCTAGAGGGGCATGGATTTCGATAGTTTCTAATGCGATTCTTTTAGCCTTTTCTGGTTTTAGGTGCTCTAGTGTCGATACATTGTGTAGCCTGTCTGCAAGTTTGATAATCATAACTCTGACATCTTCTGCCATCGCAACGAAAAATTTTCGAAGAGATTCTACGTGTCTTTCTCTTCCTTGGTATTTTAATTTACCAAGTTTTGAAACACCGTTAACCAAAAACAAAACCTCTTTTCCAAACTCTTCGTCTATTTGTTCTTCTGTTGCGTGACCGTCTTCTATGGTGTCATGTAAAAGTCCAGCAACTATTGTTTTAGAGTCCATGCCGAGTTTTGCCAAAGTTTTAGCAACTTCAAAAACGTGTATAAAGTATGGCTCACCAGAAGCTCTTTTTTGACCTTCGTGAGCTTTTTCTGCGAAGTTGTACGCTTTCTCTATCCAGCGCTCGTCGTTGGTAGACAACTTTATCCTGCTTGGTAGAGAATTAACTATGTCTTTAAAGTTTGTCATATGTATTTTTATTATGCCAGAAAAAAAATACTAAGTAAAATTATTAGATTTTTTAAGCTTTCTTTTTACGCTTTTTCTGGTAATATCTAGATATCTTATGGATTTAAACAAAATAAGGAACTTTTCAATCATCGCTCATATTGACCACGGTAAATCAACCCTGGCAGATCGAATGCTTGAAATAACAAATACTATCGAAAAGCGTAAAATGCGCGACCAGGTTCTGGATAAAATGGAGCTAGAGCAAGAACGCGGTATTACTATCAAAATGCAGCCTGTGCGCATGGATTTTAAGGTTGACGGAAAAGACTACGTTTTAAACCTTATAGATACTCCTGGGCACATCGACTTCTCTTATGAAGTTTCAAGAGCGTTAAAGGCTGTGGAAGGTTCAATATTGCTTGTTGATTCCACACAAGGCGTTCAGGCTCAAACATTTACAACTTTGTCGATGGCACAGAAATCTGGGCTTAAGATTATTCCTGTTTTGTCAAAAATAGATTCACCGCTTGCTAGAGTTGATGAAGTTAAAACTGAAGTCGCTGTTCTTTTGGGTGTTCCAGAAGAATCTATACTTTCTGTTTCTGGTAGAACCGGAGAAGGTGTAAAAGAACTTTTAGAAAAAATCGTAAAAGAAATTCCAGCACCTAAAGAAATGATAGACGCGAATGGTGGTTTTCGTGCTCTTGTTTTTGATTTTGAATATTCAAACCACAAAGGTGTCATTGTCTATGTTCGAGTTATTGATGGAGAAATATCAAAAAATAATTATTTGAAATTTATGGGCGCCAATGAGAAATTTATTTCTCTTGAGGTTGGAACATTTTCTCCTGATCCAGTTCAAAAAGAAAAAATCTCTGCTGGTGAAATCGGATACATTGTGACAGGCATTAAGAAGCCTGGTGTTGCATCTGTTGGAGACACTGTGACTTTTGAGAAAAAAGAGTTGCCAGCTTTGCCTGGATATATGAATCCTTCGCCTGTTGTTTGGGCTTCTCTTTATCCTGAAAGCCAAGACGAATTTGAAGAGTTAAAAGCTTCTTTGGGAAAACTTAAACTTTCTGACTCATCTTTGACATACGAAGAAGAATCTTCTGGGGCGCTCGGGCGAGGTTTCCGTTGTGGTTTTTTAGGGATGCTTCACTTGGAGATCGTCACAGAAAGAATCAGAAGAGAGTTCAATCTTTCTTTGGTTGTGACCACTCCTTCTATTACCTACAAAGTAAAATACAAAAACGGAAAAGAAGAAATGATCTATTCTCCGCATAATTTTCCAAACGACGGAGAAACTACAGAGGTTATGGAGCCATGGGTTGCTGTGAAGATTATCGCACCGATGGACTATATTGGTCCAATAATGCAACTTCTTTTTGAACACGAAGGCGAAGCAAAAGATATTGAAAATTTCGGAGACAGATCTTCTATTTTAGTTGAGATGCCACTTCGTGAACTTATGAGAAATTTCTTTGATAACCTAAAAAGTATTTCTTCAGGATATGCGTCTATCTCATACGAGATTGCAGATGCGCGTCCGGCCGACGTAGTAAGACTAGACATATTGATAGCAGATGAACCTGTGATAGCTTTTTCTCGTGTTGTTTCAAGAAGAAGAGTTACAGAAGAAGCGGAAAAAGCTGTTGAGAAATTGCACAAGATACTTCCAAGACAAATGTTTGAAACTAAAATCCAAGGCAAGGCGTTAGGCCGAATTCTTTCTTCTGCTACAGTAAAAGCATTTAGAAAAGACGTTTTGATGAAAGGGTCTAAAATGGTTGGAGGAGGAGATATCTCTCGAAAGAAAAAATTACTAGAAAAGCAAAAACGTGGAAAGGCCAAGATGGCTAAAACCGGAAAGGTAAATATACCTCAAGATGTATTTCTTAAGATGATGAAAGGGGGAAATGATAACTAGAACTATTGAAATAGACTAGGCGCGTAAAGTAATACAAAGCTCACTATGATTATAAAGGACAGAACTGCCCAGATTCTTTGTATTTTCTTTTTGTGTTTTGGATTGAAAATCATATAAAAATAAAAATTATATACTATAATATACCCATGGAAAGAAGAATTCGCAAGGAGAGGGTTTTAAGTAAAATAGTTAGAAGTCCTTTGTCTTATCTGGCATTGCTTATTTTATTAGCTATATTTTCATATAGCGCTATTAATACATACAATAAAAGTAAGATAGCAAAAGAAAAAACCCGCCAAGTAGAAGAGGAATTAAGAAAGTTAAAAGAGCAAGAGCTTGGACTTTCTGAATCTATAAACGACATGAATACACCTTTTGGTGTTGAAAAATCACTAAGAGAAAAGTTCGGTATCATAAAGCAGGGGGAAGAGTCTATAATTATAATTGATCCGCCAGAAAATGTGAGTGAAAGCAATATTCAAGAAGAACAAAAAGCTGGAATATTTGGCTTTTTGAAGAGCATGTTTTAGGTTTGGCGATTTATCAAAATATGATAAAATTTAATAATATTACTAATTAAGATAAAAGATTTTATGAAAAAAGTAGAAATTTACTCAACACCAACTTGTCATTTTTGTCACATGGCTAAAGATTTCTTTGCAGCTAATAATGTTGCTTTCACAGATTACGATGTATCTACCGACGAAGCAAAAAGAAGTGAAGTTATCGAAAGATCTGGTCAAATGGGTGTTCCTGTTATCTTTATCGACGGGGAAATGGTTATAGGCTTCAACGAGCCAAAACTAAGAGAATTGCTAGGTATGTAAAACAAAAAAGCGCCGCTGGCGCTTTTTTGTTTTTTCTAATAAAATGCTTTTACGCCCCCATAGTTCAATGGATAGAACAGTTCCGTCCTAAGGAATAGATCCCCGTTCGATTCGGAGTGGGGGCACAAGAGTGTAAATACTTTTTATCATAATTTTTTTTATGCTAAAATATTCTTATGACACCAGAACAAGAAAAAATGTTAAGAGAGTCTTTGAGGCTTGCTCGTGAAAACAACGAAATGATCGAAAAGCTTTTCAAGGCTAACCGAAGGGCTCGACTGTGGTCTTTCTTTAAGGCGATAATCACAGTTGCATTACTTTTAGGGGCTTACTATACAATAGCGCCCTTCATAGACAATCTTACAGATGCTTATACTGGCTTTATGGAGCAAATACAAAAGATCGGAGAGGTGAGAAATAGTCTTCCTTTCTAGGGTTGATTATTTCTCTGTTTTCGTTTAAAATCTCTGTATTGTCGTTTTTATAGCGACTTTTATTTGCCACATACCAACGCTCAGATAGCTCAGTTGGTAGAGCATTCCCCTGAAGAGGGAAGGGTCGCCAGTTCGAACCTGGCTCTGAGCACAACATAAAAAATAACCTCCAACAAAGAGGTTATTTTTTATGTAGCTCTCGGGTGCCAATAATCAAATCGCGCCGTAAGGCGCGATTTGATTTTATATAGATTTTATCTTTAGTTTTGTTTGTCTGTTCTTGTCTATTTTTGGAAGCTTAAGAACGAGTAGTCCATGTTTTTCTGTAGCTTCTGCTTCGTCTGGATCGACTTCTTCTGGAAGCATTATTGTTCGAGAAAATGATCCCCAATAAAGCTCTTGTACATGATAGTCATCTTCTTTTACATTTCTACTTTCTTTTCGGCTTCCTGATATTGTCACAGTGTCTCTTGTGATATCCACGTTTAGATCTTCTGGTCTAACGCCAGCAACCATTGTTTGAACTATTATCTCAGAAGGTGTTTGGTATACATCTACAGAAAGTTCTCCGACCTGATCTTCTTCTTCGAGAGTTTCTTCGATCCAATCTTTTTCACTTGAATTTGAAACAGGAACTTTTCGAGATTCTCTAGAATCTTTTTTTGATTTTGGAGCTGGCTCTAAATCTTCTTCAAAATCATCTTCGTCATTGAAAATATCTTCGTCGTAATCGCGAAGTGATAATCCTCCAGTTAGTTTTTCAAAAAAAGATCTCTTTTTAAACATGGTTATTTAAAATAAATTTATAAATTCTTTACGACATTCTTCTTAGTTGCTCGAACATAAGTAAAACTATTATTGTAACAACCCAAAGAAGGCTAAAGACATTCAGTAAACTTCCGTCGTTTCTAATTATAAGAAAATTAAAAACACTGTGCAAGGTGATAGCGCCACCAAGACCTAAAAGAAGGTAAACTTTTTTCGCAATCCATCCTCTGTAGAACGAAAGCCCGAGCATAATACCAACAGATGCAGAAGAAACTGCGTGTAAAAGCATTGCTCCAAGGAACCTTAGATTTCCTGTTATAAGAGCAACTGTAGAATCTCCAAGATCAATAGGGTCAATCAAGAATAATGCGTTTTCTAGTGCGGCAAATCCAAGAGCTCCGACTATCATGTACATTGCGAAATCTACAGGTTCGTCTGCGGCCTTACTATTCAATGCTATTGCCCATACTACTAAGAATTTGATTACTTCTTCTGTTCCGGCCCATATTATTGTCAGCATGTCTTCGTTTAAGCCTAGTCCATGAAAAAGTCTTTGTACTGGCAAAACCAAAAAAACCGAAATCATTCCGATTAAAAAAGTTAGCAAAACCAAAAGCCTTGGCTCAGGTCTTCGATTATCTTCTCGAAGCCAAAACCAAAGCCATAGTAACGCTGGTAGTATTCCTCCAATCAAAGCAAAAAGAATTGTTTTGAATTCTATTCCGGCCATGCCTCAATTATAAGCAATTTTTCCGGATTTCCATCGTGGATAAGTCCCCAGACCTCTTCTGTGATAAAAGGCATGAAAGGGTGAAGCGCCCTCAATTGTTCTTTAAGTAAGAAATTAAGTGTGTATTTTGCAGAATTTGATTTTTCTATTCCAACTATAGTACTTCTTCCGCCGCCAGCTTCTTGGGCACCAAGATCTTTTTTACATTCCTCGATTATAACGTCAGCAAATCTGTGCCAGAAGAAATGGTAAAGTTTTTCTCCAACCAAATAGAGTTTGTATTCTTCCATTTCTTTGGTGATTTCTTTTGTCAGGTTTTTCCATTCGTCTATGAAATTTTTGTGTGCTGGAAGTATTTTTGGTTGTTGCGAATCGTCAAAGCCGGCTGTGTTTTCTATTACGAATCTTGTCGCGTTCCAGATTTTGTTTGCGAATTTTCCGTAGGCTTTTACTTTATCTTCACCTAGGTTGTTGTCCGCACCTGGTCCAACACCGACAATCAGCGCCATACGTAGCGCGTCAGCTCCATAAACTTTTATAAGGTCTAGCGGGTCTATAATATTTCCCAAAGATTTAGACATTTTACGACCTTGTTTGTCGCGAACTAGTCCATGCAGATAAACAGTCTTGAAAGGGATTTCGTCTACTAGATATGTAGTCATTAAAATCATTCTTGCAACCCAGAAAAAGATAATATCGTAACCGGTTTCAAGAAGGTTTGTAGGATGAAATACTCCGTCTTTTGAATTTTTAAGCCAAGATTTTAAGTCTTCGGTATATTTTTCTGGATCAAGTAAAGTAGAAAAAGTCCAAAGTCCAGAAGAGAACCATGTGTCTAACGTATCTTCATCTTGTGTCCATCCTTCGCCAGGCGAAGACATTGAAATTTTGATTTCACCATCTTTGTACCAAGCCGGGATTCTGTGACCATACCAAATTTGGCGAGAGATATTCCAATCTCTTAGATTTTCAATCCAGTGGAAATAAGTTTTTTCAAAACGTTCTGGTAGGATTTCTATTTGTTTATCTTTTACAACTTCTATCATTATCTCTTTTAGAGATTTTCCGTCTTTAATAGGTTTGCTCACATCTATCCACCATTGCATTTTTGGAAGAGGTTCTATAACAGCACCTGTTCTTTCTGCTGTACCAACACTTTGTTCAATATCCTTTTCTTCTATTAATAGGTTTTGTTCACGAAGCCATTCTACAACTTTTGCTCTCGCAGCTTCAACTTTAGTGTCTTTAACACCTTCCATTCCAACCGTTAGTTTTCCGTATTCATTTATTATTTGTTTTATTGGCAATCCGTGTCTTTCTGCTATTTCCCAATCTGTTTGGCTGTGAGCTGGTGTCACACCTAGAGCGCCAACACCGAATTCTGGATCTACCGCCTCGTCCGCCACTATTTTCACTTTCACATCTTCACCTGCAAAGTTAAAAGAATATTCTTTGCCTACAAATTCTTTGTATCTTGGGTCTTCTGGGTGCACAGCCACAGCCGTATCGCCAAGTTTTGTTTCTGGGCGAGTTGTTGCGATAGGGAAAGGAAAGTCGTTTGAGTATTTGAAAGTATACATCTTACTTTTTCTGTCTTCTCTAACCACTTCGTCATCTGAAATTGTTGTTTGACCTTTTGGATCCCAGTTTACGATTCTGTGTTTTCTGTAAATTAATCCATTTTCATACATTTTTTTGAATGCTAAAAAGACAGCTTTGTGGCGAGTTTCGTCCAAAGTAAAAGCTTCTCGTGACCAGTCGAGTGATGACCCCATTTTTTTACATTGAGAAACTATCGTGTCATGAGAATCTTGAGCGAAAGCTTTAACTCTATTTAAAAATTCTTCTCTTCCTAAGTCGTTTTTTTTAACACCTTCTTTTTCTAGTATTTTTTCAACTTTTGATTGTGTTGCGATGGCGGCATGGTCTGTTCCAGGAATCCAAAGAGTTTTCTTACCTCTCATTCTTTCAAAACGAACAATAATATCTTCGATTGCGAGCATCGAAGCGTGTCCTGTGTGCAGAGTTCCTGTGACGTTTGGAGGAGGGAGTACGATAGAGAAATTTTCTGCATTTTCTTTTGTAAATCCTTTTTCAACACAAGTGTCAGGATTAAAAAAACCAGAATCTAGCCAAGTTTTATAAATCTTGTCTTCTGTTTCTTCTGGGTTATAAGGTTTTAGAAATTTGTCGTTTATCATTTCTAAAATTTACCATAAAATATGACTTTTTGGAATAATTTGACTTATTTAAAAAATAATGTAGATTGTTTTGGAATCAAACAAAAAAAGATGAACATTAACAGCTGGAGTGTTGTTGGAATAGGTTCAGAAGCCTTGCGTGATGTGAAAGCCTTCCAGAGAACTGCAGAGAGGATTTCTTTATTCGAGCACAATGTTATCGTTGTTGAACAACCTGACAAAATGACTCGTCTCGTTGACGTATTGGTCGAGCAAAGGACCGCAACCGCTCTTCGAGAAACTCTCGAGTACTGCAAGTCTTTTGTTTACGGTCTTGAGATCGGCCGCCACGATGTTAGAATCGACATACTCTTCGAGAAACTCGAAGAAGCTCTCGAATCTCTTCGCGGCGCTTTTTGTAAGTCAGAAGAAGAAGCCTGTGCGGCGAAGGTATTGGTATTGAGTCGCGAATTCTTTTCGATGCTTTTCGTGGAAGAGCTTCGTAACATTTGCTCTTGTGTGGAATACCTGGATGCAAAGGAGATCATCTACGCACACACGACAGGAGATTCCTGTGCGGATTTTGCACAGGATATCATAAAGCAGAAAGTTCGGTCTTTTATGACCGACAAGAACACCTTCTATGTTATCGCCGCAGGGGTCGGAGGGTTGATGGCTCTTGGTACGCACCCTGTGTTGTTGGGCGAGTGCGATATGACCGCTGCTATCATGGCCTCGTGTCTTTCGACCGAGCGTGAGCCGGCCAAACTCTTCTACATCAAGAAGATATTTGGTATCGGCGTTCCAGAGAGTGTGACAGGTATGAAAAGGCTTCTAACCTTCATGAAGGATAGTGGTAAGAAGGTTGTGAGTCCTTATATCATGTCTGTCGACAACCTGCCGTACATGATGGTGTTGCTCGATGCGGACAACCCCACACTTAGCACATATGTCACCATCGACCCTCTCGTGATTGAGTATTGGAGAGGTGATATTGATTGAGTGCTTTCTGTCTACGCCCCGACAGACCACCCGCTTTCAGCCCGGACTTCAGAGTCCGGGCTGATTTCTTTTTTAGATAAAACGCCCAAATATCCAGCCATCGCTATCATTACAGAGTTGTCTGTTGCCAGGTCTTTTTCTGGTAAAAGTATTTCAACTGGAAGTTCCTTTTGGAATCTTTCTCGCAGATATGTGTTGGCCGCTACACCGCCACCGATTAATAGATTTTTTATATTATATTTTTCTATAGCTTTTTTGAGTTTGTATATGAAAACATCTCCGACGGCTGTTTCGAATTCTTTTGCTAAATCTTTCTTTTCTTCGTCTGTTATTTTTCCTAAATCACGAACTAAATACAAAACTGCAGTTTTGAGTCCAGAAAAAGAGAAATTAAAATCATCGCTTTTTAGCATTGGACGAGGAAGTTTTATTTTTTCATTTTCTTTGCCTTCTTTTGCGAGTTCGCTGATCTTTGGTCCGCCCGGATATGGCAAACCTAAAATCCGCGCAACTTTATCGAAAGCTTCACCGACTGCATCGTCTACTGTTTGACCGATTTTTTCATAATTCATCCAATCTTTTATCAAAATTATTTCTGTGTGTCCTCCAGAAATTAAAAGTGCGAGCATTGGGAATTCAAATTTTGCGACATCTGCAGTTTCTCCTTTTTCTGTATTTAAAAGAGGGGAGAGTATGTGGCCTTCCATGTGGTTCACTGGCACGATGGGCAGATTCCAAGCTAAAGCCAAAGCTTTCGCAAAAGATATTCCAACCCAAAGAGCTGGTTCGAGTCCAGGGCCCGTTGTGACAGCGATATACTCTATATCTGGTTTTTTAATTTTTGAGATTATCTCCCAAAGACTTTGCGCCAAACCTTCTTCTCTTTCTAGGGCTTTAAAAATTTTTTCTTTGTCTAAATTTTCTACACCTTCTTCGAACATGTTCGCATCTTTTAGAGATTTTTCTAAAATTATCGGCAGGTTTTTGGCATGCTCTCTTTTGGCTAGAGTCGGATACACTCCGCCAAATTCTTTGTGAATATCTATTTGAGAAATCAAGTTGTTCGCCAAAACAGAAAAAGATGGATTTTTAAATCCACCAGAAGCTTCTATTATAGATATAGCTGTTTCGTCACAACTTGTTTCTATTGATAGTATTTTCATTTTTTTACTTTATCATTTAATTGTAGAACTATAAAGTCTGGACCTTTAAGGCCCAGACTTTATGCATTAGCGATTTCCTCGCTTCAATTCTAGTGTCTTCATGATCTGGTAAGCGTTTAGTGCAGCACCTTTTCTTAGATTGTCTGCAACTATCCACAAATTCAGTCCAAAATCGCAGCTGTGGTCTCTTCTAATCCTACCAACTAAAACCTTGTCTCCCCCGGATGCGTTTATTGGCATTGGGTAGATGCCTTTTTCTGGCTCATCGAGAATTCTTATCCCAGAGTTTGAGTTTAAGGCATTTTTGATATTTAGTAGGTCAAAATCATCATAGAACTCTATGTTGACAGACATTCCATGAGATCGAGAGATCGGGACACGAACCGCTGTGGCACTTATGCGTATAGAGCGATCCATTAAAATCTTTCCACTCTCCTGGACGATTTTTTGCTCCTCCTTTGTGTATCCATCTGTAAGAAATGAATCACACGCGGGAATTAGATTATTGTCTATGGCATGAGGGTAGAAGGGTTCAGTTTTTTCTCCAAACCTCTCTTTGTTTAGTTGAAGTAGAGCGTCTTTTCCTGAACCGCTCACGCTTTGATAAGTTGAAACCACAACCCTTTTAATTCGAAAAATCGAGTGTATTGGTCCTAAAACCATTACTAGCTGGGTTGTTGTGCAGTTTGGCGTTGATATTATGGTCTCAAGACCATCCATGACGTATCCGTTTATTTCAGGAACTATTAGAGGGATATCCTCGTTCATTCTGAAAGCATCGGATTTGTCTATTATTGTTGAGCCCGCTTCCCGAAATTGTGGAACAAGCTCGCGTGACACATCATCTCCTGTAGCGAGAAATACATATTCAGGTCTAAGCTTTAATGCTGTTTCGACAGGCACACAACCATTGTCCCTTCTGTCTTGCATACTTCTCGAAACTTTCAAGAAGTCACCACTCCGTATTCCTTGCTCAGAAAGAATCTGACACATCTCCTTGCCGACAAGACCTGTGGCGCCAACAACGGCGATTTTGTTTTTCATGTTAAAGAGCTTTTGTGCGCGATAAGGGATTCGAACCCCTGGCCTACTCAACGTCAATGAGTCGCTCTACCAACTGAGCTAACCGCGCATTTGTTTAAAAGAAATCTTTTGCCGGCTCGCTCCGCTCGCCGGCCCAACTCCTCATAAATCAAATATAACATACAATAAAAAACGAATAACTTCAATACTGTTGACTAAAGCTTTTAAAATGGTAATTTATGGATTGAAAGCACAAACCAAACCAAGCCAAAACATGAAAGACTCAAAAGTAAAAGAGTTTCGCACGAGTGGTAACCACACTCACCTGAACTATCACCACCTTATCATCATAAGCGCGACAAGTTCGCCACTGCTCGGCGGTCTTGAAAAAGATCTGCTCAAGCTTTACGAGGGCGATCGCGAGATGTTCAGTGTCATGCAGCCAGCAAAAAAGAATTTCTCGAACGGGGAATTCTTGGCGCACGTTTCCGGATCTGTCCGAGACGCGGATGTATACATCTTGTCTCAACCCAGAAACGATGAAAGTCTATTGTATCGCGACATCTTCGAACTGCTTTCGCTTATTCGCTCTTGCCGAACTGGCTACGCTCACAAGGTCAACGTTCTCGTTCCTTGTATGCCTCATGCTCGTCAGGACAGGAGCACCAGGGATCGTGAGTTCGCATCTTTCCGTCTTGTTTGCGACATGCTCAAGAAGGCGGGTGTCGACAGTGTTACGACCTTCGAGCTCCATAATGATGCGACTGTGGGGTACATGGAGTATGAGCTGTCTAACCAGTCCACTCTGGCTTTCTTAGCCAAGAGGATATCTCGGGACATCATTCGTCAATCTGACGAAGTGTGTCACTTGATCGCACCTGATATCGGCAGCGCCAAGTACTTGGAAAGGATGAGGAGCGAGCTCTCCAAGCCGAGATACGGCGAACATTCTCTGAACTATTCAACCATTCAGAAAGATCGAGATCCTTCGACTGGTAAGACGAGGATTTTGGGCGTTTCAAGCCCTTCCGACTTCTCGCTTGCTGGTTCGCACTGTGTCATGGTTGACGACATGATCGATACCGGAGGAACTGCTGCTCAAGCGGCAAGATACCTGTGCGATCGCTACGGTGTGTCGAAAGTTTCTCTGGTTGCCACCCACGGGATCTTTTCTGTGGGATGTCGCGAGAAGCTTCTGGATGGTCGCTTTGAGCAGGTCTGTGTCACGGATTCGTGTCCGCTTCCTGTTCATATGCACGATTTCCCAGGTCTTCAGGTTTGGTCGCTCGATGGCTATCTGGCTGGGCTGGTGTATAACATACACAACGGAAAGTCTAGCACTGAGATCGCTCGTCGTGGCGGATCAGAAGATGCTTCATAGGCTTTCGGGTCTACGCGAAGGCGGTTCCTAGCGGGGCCGCCTTTCTTCTTGCCAAAAAATAAAAAAGTGATATACTTTTCTCGTTTCTTGTTTGGTTAAAGCTTTAACAAAAAACAGCTCAAATTAATTATTACCCTTACGGTTAATAATAACTAATTGAGTTAAAACAAAATATTGGCCCTATCGTCTATCCAGCTTGGAAGACTATAGCGGACATCACGTTTTCAATGTGAAAACGTAGAGTAAAGAAAAGCGAGTTACAATCAAACACGGCCCTATCGTCTATCGGTTAGGACATCACGTTTTCAATGTGAGAAGCGGGGTTCGACTCCCCGTAGGGTCACAAATCAAAAAATCTCTAGTTTTTAGGGATTTTTGACTTTCAGGCACACGAAAACCTCGAAAAAACTTTTTTCTAAAAATTCAAAATTGCCAGTCAAAAAGTTCTAAAAAATAGCGCTTTTTGGGTAAAAATTTTGACCCATTTTTGTTTTTGTGGCGTTTGTTAGCAAATGGCTACTTTTTGTTAATAACTATCATTTTCAAATTTTTTCACATGCTATCATAGTTAAACATTAATAATTTTTTAGATGGCATATGGGAAATAAATCCACAATTTCTTACGTAAAAAAACGAAGTGGTGAAGTTCACCCTTTTGAAGAAGAGAAGATAACACATGCGATTTTAAAAGCCATGTCTTCTGTTAATCATGGTCAGATAGAAGACGCGCAAAAAGTCACAGAAATAGTTATAAAAAAGCTCGAAGAAGAAAAGTTCGTCTGCGGACTGGACTCTTTTTGTCCTGATGTAGAACACGTCCAGGATTTGGTAGAAGAGGCTTTGATGTCTTCTGAATTTCACACTGTGGCGAAAGCATATATTCTATATAGAAAAGAAAGAGCAGATCTTCGTAAGAGAGATTTGTTTAAAAAAAGAGTCAGTCTAAAGCCATACGAATATCCAGAGCTTTATGAATACACTCACGCCATCAGACACTCATATTGGATACACACAGAGTTCAACTTCGTTAGCGATGTTCAAGATTTCAAGGTTAACGTCACAGAAGTAGAGAAAAATGCTATCAAAAACGCGATGCTCGCTATCGCACAGGTTGAAGTTGCAGTGAAAACTTTCTGGGGAGATATCTACAAGAAAATGCCAAAGCCAGAAATCGGTGCTGTGGGTGCGACTTTCGCAGAATCAGAAGTCAGACATACAGACGCGTATTCTCATCTTTTGGAGATTTTGGGACTTAACGAAGAATTCAGAAAAATCCAAAGTATCCCAGCTTTGGTTAACAGAGTTAACTATCTAGAAAAAGCTATTAAAAACGCACGAAGCGAAGACTACAAAGAGTACACTCAATCTATACTTCTTTTCTCTTTGTTTATCGAACACGTTTCTCTTTTCTCTCAGTTTTTGATCATTATGTCTTTCAACAAGCACAAGAACTTGTTCAAAGGTATCTCAAACGCCGTAGAAGCGACTTCAAAAGAAGAACAAATCCACGGACTTTTTGGAATCGATATCATAAACATCTTGCGCGAAGAGCATCCTGATTGGTTCGACGAAGCTTTCGAAGAAGCGATAATCAAGCAGTGCTACGAAGCATATGAAGCAGAGAAGATTGTTGTGGATTGGATTTTTGAAAAAGGCGAACTTGATTTTATGTCTAAAGCAGTAGTTCTGGAATTCATAAAACAAAGGTTTAACAATTCTTTGGAAAGTATAGGTATTAGAAAAATATTTGATGTTGACGAAACTTTCCTTAAAGAATCAGATTGGTTTTATGATGAGGTGATTGCCACAAAGCACGGAGACTTCTTTAATAAAAGATCTATCAATTACGATAAAAGAAGCAAGAGTATTACAAGCGAAGACTTGTTTTAGAAAATATTATCAATGTAAGCAAAAAGTATAAATATGTATTGGTTAAACGAAAACAGTAAGAAATTTTTATCAAAAGGATACCTTATGGAAGGTGTGACAGCAGAACAGCGAATCAGAGATATCGCAGAAACTGCTGAAAAATATTTAAACAAGCCAGGATTTGCTGACAAATTCTACGACTATATGTCTCGTGGCTTTTATTCTCTGGCTTCGCCTGTTTGGTCAAACTACGGACTAAAAAGAGGTCTTCCTATTAGCTGTTTTTCTAGCTACATCGCAGACGATATGTCTCGCATACTTTATACTCATGCTGAAGTTGGAATGATGACAAAATACGGTGGTGGTACTGCGGGGCACTTCGCAGGTCTTCGCCCTCGTGGAGCACCTATCAAAGACAATGGATACTCTTCTGGTTCTGTTCACTTTATGGAGCTTTTTGATAATCTTATAAACATCGTAAGTCAAGGTTCTGTTCGAAGGGGGCACTTTGCTCCATATCTGCCTGTTGAACACAAAGACATCGAAGAATTTTTAAATATTGGTACAGAAGGTCACCCAATCCAAGAATCTACATACGCGGTGACTGTGACTGACGCGTGGCTAAAAGAAATGGTGGACGGCGACCAAGAAAAGAGAAGAACTTGGGCGAAAATAATCCAAAGAAGAACAGAAATAGGATATCCATATATTCTTTTCTCTGATACTGTAAACAACAACACTGTAGATGTATACAAAGATAAGAAAATGAAGATTCATGGAAGTAATCTTTGTTCTGAAATCTGTCTTCCGACGAGTGACGAAATCTCTTTCGTTTGTTGTTTGTCTTCTATAAATATCCGCCACTATAAAGAATGGAAAGACACAGATGCTGTAGAGACTTTGGCAATGTTCCTAGACACTGTTATCACAGACTTTTTGGAAAATCTTGAAGAATTGAAAAATAGTGAAGATCCACAAAAGCAATCAGCTTTTTACTTCATGCAAAGAGCTTACAAGTTCGCAAAAGAACACAGAGCTTTGGGTCTTGGAGTTTTGGGATGGCACACATATTTGCAAGAAAATAATATCGCACTAGAGAGTCCAGAAGCTTCTGCATTAAACGTAGAAATTTTCAAACTTATCAAAGACCGATCTTACAAAGCTTCTGCGGACATGGCAAAAGAATACGGAGAACCAGAAATCCTAAAAGGTTATGGAAGAAGAAACACAACTCTTTTGGCTATCGCCCCGACAACATCTTCTGCTTTCATCTTGGGTCAAGTTTCTCAAGGTATCGAACCATATATGTCTAACGCATTCGTGAAAGACGTGGATAAAATGAAGGTGACAATCAAAAACCCAGCTTTGGTAGAACTTTTGGAAACAAAAGGTCAAAACACACAAGAAGTTTGGAATAGTATCAGAGACAACGACGGTTCTGTTCAACACCTAACTTTCTTAACACCTCATGAAAAAATGGTCTTCAGAACTTTCAGTGAAATAGATCAAAAAGTTATAATCGAACAAGCTGCTGCAAGACAAAAATACATCGACCAAGCACAATCTTTGAACCTGATGGTGGACCCATCTATGCCAGCAAAAGAGCTAAACTCACTTTATCTTTACGCATGGGAAATGGGAGTCAAAACCCTTTACTATCAGCACAGTATGAACGCCGCTCAAGTTTTCGGAAGAAAGAAATTAATGGAGCTAAGTAATAAAAACAAAAACACAGGAAAAGTAGAAGCCGACCAGAACGCAAACGTCTGTATTTCTTGTGAGGCGTAAATAAATTATATGGAAAAACACGTAGAAGAATTTATATTATCTGCTGACTCAAAGGCTTTAGCTACGATATCTTCTTTGGGTGTTTTAAACGTAGTCCCTGTTTCTTCTATTAGAGTTTTTGACAGCAAAATAGTTTTAGTTAACTATTTTATGGACAAAACTTTTCAAAATATAATCTCAAATGACCAAGTTGCTTTTGTGGCTTGGTCTAAGATGATCGGGTACCAAATAAAAGGAAAAGCGGAGTATAAAGATTCTGGCGAAGTTTTCGATACGGTTGTTTCTTGGATCAGAGAAACAATTCCGGGTAGAGTTGTAAAAGGTGTGATAATGATAACGCCGATAGAGATTCATGATATTGCACCAGACAAAAAGACAAAAGAACATTTTTCTGCCCAGTAAAATATTTATTGTTTCCATGGTAAAATACAACCATGAATCCAAAAAGAGTATTAAAGCTTAATTCAAAAGAGGTTAAAAAAAGACCAATTATCTACTGGATGAACCGCGAAATGCGTGTCCACGATAATTGGTCTTTTTTGTATGCGAAAAGTTTGGCAGATGAACAAAAAGTTCCGATTGTGGCGGCCTACAACCTGGTCCCTGGATTTTTAGGCGGACAAAACAGACAGCTGGCTTTTAAAATCTCTGCATTAAAACAAATCAAAGAAGATTTGAAAGAAAAAAATATCAGCTTTTTTGTGTTGGTTGATGAAAACGGAAAACAAAGCGGAAAGCAGATTGTAGAATTTGCGAATAAAATTTCTGCGGGCGCTGTTGTGACCGATTTCTATCCTCTAAAAATAGCTCGTGCTTGGAGTGACTACGTGCGAAAGAATCTAGACGTCGCTTTCTATGGTGTCGATGCTCACAATATAATCCCAGCGTGGGTTGTGTCGGAAAAAAGAGAATACGGCGCATATACAATCCGTCCGAAAATTTTCAAACTTTTGCCAGAATTTTTAGATGAGTTTCCAAAGCTCACTTCTTCAAAATATGATTTCACTGAAAAAGTAAAAGGCGACGACTTTGAAAATCTTTTGAGTAAAAAAGATTTAGAAGAATCTTTAGAATCCGTTTCTTGGGCGCCAGTTGGGGAAGACGGTGCACACAAAATGTTAAAGAAATTCCTAAAAGAGGGGATTCATAGATATGGCAACCATCGAAACGATCCAAATGAAAACGCGCAGTCAAATCTTTCTCCATATTTACACTACGGGATGATTGCTCCACAAAGAGTCGTGCTAGAAACAGTGAAGCTGGTCGGCAAAGATATTACAGATATAATCCACCATGCGAAAAATAAAGCAAAAGTAGAAGAAGGCAAAAAGCTTTCTTTGATTGATCACGCCGGAGCGTTTTTAGAAGAAATTGTGGTCAGAAGAGAGCTTTCGGATAACTTTTGTTTCTATGAAGAAAATTACGACAGCACAGACTGTTTCCCTGATTGGGCGAAGAAATCTTTAGAGAAAGCACAAAAAGACGAAAGAGAATTTATCTATACCAAAAAGCAATTCGAAGAAGCCAAGACTCACGACGACCTTTGGAATGCCGCACAAATGCAAATGGTAAAGACAGGAAAAATGCACGGATATATGCGTATGTATTGGGCGAAGAAGATTTTAGAATGGACTAAGTCGCCAGAAGATGCGATGAGAATCGCGATTTATTTAAACGACAAATACGAGCTGGACGGACGCGACCCGAATGGATATGCGGGGATTGCTTGGTCTGTTGGCGGTGTGCACGACAGAGCTTGGTTTCCGAGACCGATTTTCGGAACTGTGCGATATATGTCTCGTGGCGGATGCGAAGGGAAGTTTGATGTGAAAAAATATATTAATACTTGGATTAAATAAATATGAATCTAAAACAAATTTTAAATATTTCACGGCCGAGGTTTTGGCTGTATGAAATGGGGACGTATTTTATCGGTGTGCTAGTCGCGACAAATTTTCTCGGTGACTTTTTGCGACCAGAGATTTTGATATTCGGATTTTTCTTTTTGATTCCGGCAAATATTCTGATTTATGGAGTGAACGATATTTTTGATTACGAGACAGATAAATTAAATCCAAAAAAGGTTGAATATGAAGCACTGCTCGTGCCAGAAAAGCACAAATCTGTTTGGGCTTGGGTGTTGGCGACAAATATTCCTTTTGTGATTTATGCTTTTAGTTTGAGCGCGAAAACTGGAATTTATCTTTTGATATTTTATTTCTTCGCATTTTTCTATTCTGCGTATCCGATACGTGCGAAAATCCGTCCATTTTTTGATTCGCTTTTTTCTGCTGGGCATTATATCTTCACTGGGGTTTTTGGGTATTTTTTGGCGGGAGGAGAAGGTTTCCCTTTGATTGGATTTATCGCGGGTGTTTTGTGGGCGATGGCGATGCATGCTTACTCGGCTGTGCCGGATATAAAAGCGGATACTGACGCGGGACTAAAAACCATTGCGACTTGGCTCGGGCGAGATACGACCATAATCATGTGTCTCCTCTTCTATATCGCTTCTGCAGCGCTTTTTATCACTCTTGTGGGAGTTTTCCCGCTTTTGGCTGTTTTGGTCTATGTGGGACTAATGTTGTGGTCTTTGAAAGAGAAAGACGACTCAAAACTATTTAAAATTTATACATATTTCCCATGGGTTAATTTCGTCACGCCGATGGTTTGGTCAATTATTTATATGGTGGTGAAGTTTGGGTAGGGGAAAGTGGTGGAGTGATGAAATGGTAAACAAAAGAGGCGCGGGCAAAGCCCGCGCCTTTTTTGTTTACAAAACCAACTTTTTAGTGTAAAAAGTAGGAAACCTTAAACACGAAAGCTCATGGAAACCATCTTCGGACTCTTGTCGGTTTACCCAATTAGTTTGTATTTCTTGTTCATCGTCGCTCTTTGTTCTGTGAATCATCTCTTGGAAAATCATAAACTATTCAGCACTAACTATAAATGGATGATGTGGACATTCGTCCCTGTGACAACCTTATCACTATTTTCAATCCTATATTGTTTTTACACCGAAAAGGATTTTGTCGTTTCTGTCGGATTGTTCGCCGCCCTCATCTACATCTCTTCACTTTTTAAGTCTTTGTTTGGGAGGGCAAAGA
>JAUPTX010000011.1 GCA_030917865.1 Patescibacteria group bacterium
AAATATGTCACGGGTGAATATTCTACATCAACAGGAGAGGTTGCTCAATCTGCTAACACAAACATGGTTAAAAACCTAGACTATAGTTTTTGGTGGTATGCATTTATCTTCATACTTTTGGCTATCATAAACTTTGTGTTGACTTTTACCTTTCTTTCAATGGCTCTTCTTTTCTTAGGAAGAGTTATTGGTCTTTGGTTTGCAATAATTTTTTCTCCTGTCGCGTTTATTACATTGGCCGTGCCAGGGCTTGGTGGTATGGTTAGTCGACTGAACTTCGGTGCTTGGAGAGATTTAGTTTTGAAGCAGTCGTTTTTGGCTCCAATGGCTATGTTTTTTATATATCTGACAGTTATGTTTTTGCAGATTATGTTTACAACGCTTGTTCTACCAGAAAGCCAAGACACATTTATGAAGATAATGGGAATTTTGATACCTTTTATATTCATAGTTTTGATACTTAACACAGCGAAAAAGGTTGCAAATGATATGTCTGGTGAAATAGGCAAATCTGTAAAAGAGTGGGGAGGAAAAGCCGTTGGTTTTGTTGGTGGAGCGGCGCTTGGAGCTACGGCTTTTGCAGGTAGAAGGATGCTTGGTTCCACAGCTTCAAAGATTTCAGCAAATTTTGATTTCAATAAAAATATAGCAGAGTCAAAAGGTATTAAAAGATGGATGTATATGCAGGGTAAGTCTCTTAATTCTGCGGCAGAAAATGGAACCTATGATGTTAGAAATATGTCTAAGATGAAGAATTGGGTTGGAAAAACAGCCGGGTTTGCTGGCGGATATGTTACTAACGCTGCAAGTGAGTTTGGTGTTGGAAAGGGTGGTTTTGGAAAGGGAACTGATTTGAGTTACAAAAAGGTTCAAGAAGAAAAAGAGAAGGAAGCTCTAAAAAAAGCTGAAGAATATTCAAAAACTAAACCTACAGTACTTAGTAAAAAACAAAGAGAAGATTTGATTAAGGATCATGCAATAGCAAACCAGAATGTTGTTGATAGTCTAGAAGAAGTTAATAAAAATCTAAAAGCTAATTTTGAGTCAGAGAGCACTAAAGATACAAAGCGAATAGAAGAGCTGAAGAATAAATCAAAATCAGGATTTAATTCAATATCTGAAAAAGAAAAAGAAGAGCTTGCTAGTCTTGAGCAAGGTTTGGCTACAAAAAGAACTAAATATGAGACAGATTTTAAAAAGAATGAAACAGAGATTAATACTGCAAGGACAAACCTAAACAAAACTCCAGATGAGGTGATTCAAGAAAAAGAAAAAGAGCTAAATAATTCTGAAAACACTAAGAAAAAAGAAAAAGAGTATAGGGAGGCATACGCTAGTTATGTCGAGAATGATATTATGGGTAAGGTTGACAGCTTCTTTGGTGGCCCAAATAGAAAAAGTGTTGCAGATAATATAAGAAAACCAAAAGAAAAATCAAAGAAAGAAAAAGCGGAGGATGCTGCCAGAGAGTATTTAGAGGAGCAAGAAAAAGAAGCAAAAGCAAAAGAAGAAAAACCAGAAGAGCCAAAACCTGACACTGGAAATCCATATCCAAATAATCCTTAATAATTAAAAAATATGGACGATACACAAAAACAACTCATACAAGATCAAATGCGAAAAATCCCAAAAGAAGTTCGGGACGCTATTGAAAATTCCGATTGGGAAAGAGTTGTTTTTAATATCGGAAGAGAACATAAGCTTCATATAGACGATATCGACACGCTTTCTGTGGAGACTATTCTGACAATGATTGGCCTTGAGCATCCAAAGGATTTTTATGAAAATGTTCAAAGTAGGGCAAATATCGACACAGACACTATGAATCAAATAGTCGATGAAATAAATTCCAGGCTTTTTACAAAAATAAGATTGGCTCTGCAGGAATACTACGAAAAATTAAGCGCTGGAGAGATAATGCATCCAGAAGAAAAACAAAATTTGAAGAAATCGGGAATTGTTTTGGATGACGATGAAGATTTAGACGAGATTTCTAATCAAGTTAAAGAGATCGTTTCTATAAAAGAAAATCCAAAACCAATCGTAGAAACTATAAATATTACAGAACCAAAACCCGCCCCAAACCCTCCTGAGAAAAAAGAAGTAAGAATTCCAGAAATTAAATTTGATCCATACAGAGAGCCAATAGAATAAAAAACCCGAAAGGGTTTTTTATTTATCCATATATTTTACTTCTTTGTTTACCCTTTCTCATTTATAATATTTATATGAGATTTCAGGTTCCACAATTTATTGATATTGAAGACAAGATTTTCGGGCCTTTTACTTTCAAGCAATTCATTTATCTTTTGGGCGGTGCTGGTGGCGCGTATGTTTTCTATAGATTACTTCCGATTATTATTGCCATTCCTTTAATAATTGCAGTTATTGGTCTTGCGCTAGCTTTGACATTTTTGAAAATAAACGGTCGTCCTTTTCCTGAAATTCTACAATCTTGGTTCTCATATTTTTTCAAAAGTAAGCTTTTTATTTGGAAGCAAGCACCGAAAAATCAAGAAAATAAAAAGGTTAATCAAGAAAAAGAGGTTAAAGAAGAAAAAATATACATTCCAAAATTAACAGAAGGAAAACTGAAAGATATTTCATGGAGTTTAGATGTTTTAGATATGGATAAAAATAAGAGAAAATAATATGGCATTAAACGCGCGAGCTTCACAGCAATTTGTTCCAATTAAAGAAATACAAGATGGTATCGTCGTTTTAAAAGACGGCGGACTTCGAGCTGTTTTAATGGCGTCTTCCGTTAACATATCTTTAAAATCAGAAGATGAACAAGCTGCTATTATTATGCAGTTTCAGAATTTCTTAAACACACTAGATTTTTCTTTACAGATATCTGTCCAATCTAGGAAATACGACGTGAGTTCATATATTGCAATTCTTGAAGAAAAACTAAGAGATCAAACTGAACCTCTTTTAAAAATCCAAACCCAAGAATACATACAGTTCATACAGAATTTCACAGATGATGTTAATATTATGAAGAAACACTTTTTTGTGGTTGTTCCATTTAATCCAAGTATTGCAACAAATGCTGGTGGTTTGCTTGATAAAATTTTACCTTCATCAAAATTAAACATAGACAAAAAAGCAGAATTTGAAGCTGGTAAATCGCAGTTAGAGCAAAGAGTGGCGTTGGTTCAACAAGGGATGTCTAGAATGGGTATAAAAACTGTAATGCTTAAAACAGAAGAAGCTGTAGAGTTGTTCTACAAAGTCTTTAATCCTGCTGAATCTGAAGCTAAGATTAATTTTGAACAAAAATAATATGGGAATTTTTGATAGTTTACTAGGTTCAAATAAAAAAGATAAAAGGCAGGTAATGCCTGTTTTGCCTCGTGAGATATACGAAGCTGCAACACTCGAGCTCCAGGATATTTTGGCTCCGTCTGCTTTAAAGGTTACACCTAAAAGCCTTAACTTGGGAGATAAAATCACGAGAACTTATTTTGTTATATCTTATCCAAGATATCTTTCAGATAATTGGTTTACACCGATCATAAACCTAGACAAGGTTTTTGATATTTCTTTGCATATACATAACATAGACACAGAAGATATATTGAAAAAATTTCAGAAAAAGGTTGCTGAGGTTCAAAGTCAGATAAATGTAAGAGAGGCAAAAGGTTTAGTTAGAGATCCTGTTTTGGATACTGCATACCAAGATCTAGAATCATTAAGAGACAGTCTTCAACAAGCTCAACAAAAAATGTTTGATGTTGGTCTTTATATAACAATATATGCTGATTCAGAAAAAGAGTTAAATAAAGTTGAAAATGAAATACGTTCTATTTTGGAATCAAAATTGGTTTACATAAAACCAGCGCTTTTCCAGCAAGATACAGGTTTCAACAGTGTCATACCTACAGGGAACGATTTTGTTGCGATACATCAAAAGCTAAATTCAGAACCGCTTTCAAGTATCTTTCCATTCGTTTCTTTCGACCTTTCTTCAGACAAAGGCATACTTTATGGTGTTAACAGACATAACTCTTCATTGATAATTTTTGATAGATTTTCTCTTGAAAACTATAACTCTGTTACTTTTGCTAAATCTGGTTCTGGTAAATCTTATGCTACGAAACTCGAGATTCTAAGAACTCTGATGTTCGATGCAGAAGTTATTGTGATCGACCCAGAAAGGGAATACGAATATTTGGCAGAAGCTATTGGTGGACGGTATTTCAATATTTCGCTTTCTTCTGAACACCATATAAACCCGTTTGATTTGCCAATGCCGACAGCCGACGAAACTCCAGAAGATGTCATACGTTCAAACACAATCCAGCTTGTCGGACTTTTTAGAATAATGCTCGGAGGTCTTACTCCAGAAGAAGACGCTATTGTAGATAAGGCAATAACCGAAACATATGCCATGAAAGATATAAGTGCTGGTTCTGATTTTTCAAACATCGAACCTCCGCTTTTGTCTGATTTTGAAATGGTTTTGTCTGGTCTTGAGGGCAGTGAATCTGTTCTAACAAGACTTTTGAAATATACCCAAGGCACATGGAAAAATTTCTTAAATCAGCCAACAAACGTTGATATAAACAGGAAATTCGTAGTTTTCTCTGTTAGAGATATGGAAGACGACCTAAAGCCTGTGGCAATGTATATCGTCACTCACTTTATTTGGAACGCTGTAAGAAAAAATCTTAAAAAGAGACTTTTGATTGTTGACGAAGCTTGGTGGATGATGAAATCCGAAGACACTGCGAGTTTCCTTTATTCAATCGCAAAAAGAGGCAGAAAATACTATCTAGGTCTTTCGACCATAACCCAAGACGTAAACGACTTCATAAATTCACCATATGGAATGCCGATAGTTACAAACTCTTCTATGCAGCTTTTGTTAAAGCAGTCCACAAGTAGCGCCGATGCCTTGCAAAAAGTATTCAATCTAACAGATGAAGAAAAATACTTACTTCTAGAATCAGAGGTAGGAGAAGGTATTTTCTTTGCTGGTATGAAACACGTGGCTATCAAGGTTATCGCCAGCTACACAGAAGATCAGATTATTACATCAGACCCATCGCAAATATTAGCCATTAAAAAAGCTAAAGAAGAGTATATGTCTGCCGAGGGCGGTTCAGAAACTGCTACCCAGCCTATAAAAACAAGAGAAGAGAAGTATGATATTGCTTATGAAGAAGAGAAAGAAGAGGTTTCCGAAGAAAAACCCATAGAAAAAGAGTCTTTGACTGTTGACACTCAAGAAAAAAATATCAAAAATGAAGAAAATGATCAAAAACCTACTCAAAAAGGCTCAATGGAGAAAGAAAAAGATGTTTTAGACGAAGAAATCGCCGAACTTGAAAAAATGTTTAATGATATTGTTTAATATCAACACTACTAACTAAAAACGTTTTGTTTATTAGGTTATATTTTATATAATTAGCCTAATGGATACAGACAATAAAAACCAAAACGACATAACAAGCACAGAAAAAGACACGCTTCATAACGCGGGTGTAGATTTTCCTGCAAACACGAGTCCTATATTAAAAGACGAAGAAGAAAAACAAGAAGTCGTAGATATAGATAACGGTGCATCTTCTTTAAACGAGTTAGCAGATATGGGAATTGATTTTGTAAAAGAAGAAAAAAGGGAAGATGTTTCTAATTTAAAACCCGAAACAGCTTCTCCGGCTCCAGCATATTTTCCAGGAGGTAAAGATTTAGAGAATGAATTTAAAAATACTGTCGGAAACATAGCTTCTCCAGAAAAAGACTCTTTCGGTCAAAAAATCTCAAGCCTTCAGGTAATGTTAAATAAAATAAAAGAAAAACTTGGTTTTAAAAAAGCTGAAGTAAAACAAGAAATAGAAAATCTTAAAAAAGCCAAAGAAGAAATCGCTAAAGATATAGAAAATATAAAAGAACTAGAAGAATCAGAACAAAAGATTCAAGAAGAATTAAAAAAAGTTGAGTCTATAAAAGAAAAAATAACAGATATAGAAAAAGAAGTAGAGAAGGAGTTAAGCTCTTAGTTAATATGAAAAATTTTTTTGCAAAAAAGATATACAAATACATAGTTATTTTTTTTGCATTACCATTTTTTTCCTATGCTCAAACAGTAGATGTTTCTTTTTCTCCGACATCTCCTGCTGCGGGGCAAACAGTCACTGTCTCTGTTCGTTCTGTTGATTTAGATTTAAACAACAAAGAAATAACTTGGTATAAAGATGGAAAAAAAGATAAGTCTGGCACCGGTTTACGTAATTTTAGTTTTATCTTGGAAAATAAAACAACGCCAATCAGGGTTTCGGTGAAAGACGGAGGAAAATTTATAGAAAGATTTTTAAATATTAACCCAAATCAGATCGATATGCTTTGGGAGGTTGTTGGAGGACACAAACCACCTTTTTATAAGGGGAAAGTTTTACCAGTTAAAACATCTTCTGTGAAAGTTACCGCTATACCGCAAGTAAAAAATGAAAAAGGTTT
>JAUPTX010000012.1 GCA_030917865.1 Patescibacteria group bacterium
TTATATTTGGTTCTACAAACAAAGGTGCGACGAGTTGGTTTGATTTCGGAGCTTTTTCTTTTCAACCGGTTGATTTTATGAAGCTTACTTTGATACTTGTTTTGGCTAAATATTTTTCACGTCGTCACGTTGAGATAAAAAACCTAAAACTTATTTTTATCTCAGCTTTGTATGCCGGACTTCCTTTCGTTTTAGTTTTTCTACAACCAGACTTTGGTTCTGCAATGATTATTTTTATGATATGGCTTGGGATGGCGATAGTTTCTGGTATTTCTAAAAAACATCTCGCCATAGTTTTCGGAATAGGAGCGCTTTCTTTTCTTTTTCTTTGGACTTTTGTTTTTCAAGATTATCAAAAAGCCAGACTTAAAACTTTTCTAGATCCACTCTCAGATGTCCAAAACACAGGCTACAATGCATACCAATCAACTATCGCTGTCGGTTCCGGGCAAATGTTCGGAAAAGGCGTAGGGTATGGAACTCAGTCTAGATTAAAATTCTTACCAGAATATGAGACAGACTTTATTTTCGCAGCGTTCTCAGAAGAGTGGGGTTTTGTCGGTTCTATCACAATACTCATCCTTTATCTTTTAATAGTTTGGAGAATAATCTGGCAGTCTATATATGGTGCTACAAACTTCGAGATGTTGTTTGGAGTGGGTGTTGCTGTTATGATAATGTCTCACGTGATAATTAACATCGGTATGAACATTGGGCTTATGCCAGTGACCGGTATTAACCTGCCTTTTATGAGTTATGGAGGTTCACACCTTTTGACAAGCTTTATAGCGCTCGGTATCCTTTCTAGTATGAACAGAGATAGACGGGTAATCCACAGAGACGATTTAAATCACGAGTTTTTAGGAATATAAAATGAAAATAGTAGAAGGTAAAAAAATAGCATCTCTTTTAAAAGAGAGCTTTAAAAAGGTTATAAAAGAAAAAGACTTACAAAAGAGTTTGGCTATTTTTTATGTCGGCGAAAACCCTGTTATTGATAATTTTATAAATCTAAAAAAGAAGTTTGGTGAAGACGTCGGAGTGCGTGTCCGTGTTTTTAAATATGAAGAAAGTATAACAACTCAAAAGCTAGTCAAAGAAATAAAAAATATTTCACAGGATTTTGACGGAGTGATAGTTCAGCTCCCGCTCCCAAAACACATTGATAAGAAAAAAGCTTTAAATGCTGTTCCGCCTGAAAAAGACGTAGACGTTTTAAGTGATAGAAAATATAAAAAGTTTGCAAAAGGAGACTTTAGTTTTTTTCCACCAGTTGCCGGCGCTGTGTCTGAAATATTTAATTTCTACAACATATCGCTTACAAATAAAAATATTGTTGTGGTGGGGCAGGGGCTTTTGGTTGGCGGGCCAGTTTTTGATTGGCTAAAAGCTTTAAAACTGAAACCTAAAGTTGTAAACGAAAAAACAAAAAATAAAAATGAAATCTATAAAAAGGCGGATATTATAATATCTGGCGTAGGGCAGGCGAGTATTATCAAAAAAAGTTTTGTTAAAAAAGGTGTAGTTTTGATAGACGCTGGATCGAGCTCGGAAGACGGACAAATAGTCGGTGACATCTCAAAAGACTGTAAAGATAAAGCATCTCTTTTTTCAATGGTTCCAGGCGGAGTTGGTCCGATAACTGTTGCGATTTTATTTAAAAATATATTGTATAATTAATCAGTGCTTAATCAACAGCTTTCAATTTATTTAAATAGTTTCTTATTTAAAAGCAATTTTTTTGACTATTTGATTTATTTCTTCGCTCAAATATTGCCTTTTATTTTATTTGTTTTTATCGCTTGGTATTTTTTCTTTTCCAAAAAGGAGCCGATAAAGTTCGTACTAATCTCTTTTATCATAGCCATCTCTTTAGGTTTTTCTGAAATCTTGAAATTTATTTTCTCAAACGACAGACCATTTTTGGCGATACCGGAGATTACTCCACTTTTTACTTTAGGCGGAGCTGATTCTTTTCCGTCTGGACACGCACTTGTTTTAGCCGCGCTTACCACGGCTATGTATTTTGAAAACAGAACGCTCGGGTATTTTTTCTTTATTTGCAGTGTTGCGATCGGGATTTCCAGAGTTTTTGCAGGGGTTCACTATGCGGGAGATATTTTAGCAGGTTTCTTTATCGGGTCTTTATTCGTACTTTTGGGCTATAAATTTATTGGCAAATTAAGAAACAAGTCATAAAAAAGGCAATATTTACGGTTTTTTAATATAAGCGTATAATATAGCTCATGTTAACTAAAAGAATATTAGGGTTATTGGTTTTGCTTGTTGGCGGTGCCATCGGGTATTTTATTTATAGTACGACGGCAGGTTTAGGAGGATCAGCAGAAAGTAAATTTGATTTTAAATTAGGGCTCGACCTTTCTGGTGGAACAAGTCTTGTTTACAGGGCTGACGTTTCAAACATCGACGAATCAGAAGTTTCTGATGCGATGGATTCTCTTCGTGATGTTATCGAAAGAAGAATCAACCTTTTTGGTGTTTCTGAAACAACTGTTTTGGTTCAAGATGCGAGTTTTATAAATGAAGGCGAAAATAGAATAGTCATCGAGCTTCCAGGTGTTACAGATATCAACGAAGCTGTTTCGATGATTGGTCAAACACCACTTCTTGAATTTAAAACAGAAAGACCAGCTGGGCCAGAGCAAGATAAACTTATTGCTGATTTTGAAGCGGTTCAAGACAAAGTACTTTCAGGAGAAGTTTTACTTTCTTCTCTAGAAGATCCGTATTTCGTGCCGACACCTCTTACAGGACGATTCCTAGAAAGAGCTACTCTTGAATTCTCTCAAGGTGGTATGGGGGGTGCGAGCGCTGTGGGTGGTGAGCCGATGGTTGTTTTAACTTTCAATAAAGAAGGTTCTGATTTATTTGAAAAAATAACTGGAGAAAACGTGGACAAACTAGTTGCTATTTATTTAGACGGAGCTCCTATTTCAACTCCAGTTGTTAGAGAAGCTATCACTGGCGGAGAAGCTGTTATCTCAGGTAGCTTCACTCCAGAAGAAGCAAAACAACTAGTCGGACGACTTAACTCCGGAGCTCTTCCTGTACCTATTGAGCTTATCTCAACACAAACAGTCGGTCCGTCACTCGGAGCAGAAGCTGTAGACGCCGGGGTTTTTGCGGCGCTTATTGGTTTCGGTATTTTATCTATCCTTATCCTGTTCTGGTATAGACTTCCAGGGCTTATCGCAATCATCGCTTTGGTCATCTACTCTCTTCTAATGTTTGCAATGTTCAAACTCGTGCCGGTTACTTTAACCGCCGCTGGTATCGCTGGTTTTATACTTTCTCTTGGTATGGCAGTGGACGCGAATATTTTGATTTTCGAAAGAATGAAAGAAGAAATGAGATCTGGAAAAACTATCTCTGATGCGTTGGAAAACGGTTTCGACAGAGCTTGGTCTTCTATAAGAGACTCAAACCTTTCTAGTATGATAACAGCCGTAATACTCTTTTGGTTCGGTACTGCTCTTATAAAAGGATTTGCGCTGACTTTCGGTCTTGGGGTGCTCGTCAGTATGGTTTCTGCGATAATCGTAAGTAAAGTTTTACTGCTTTCTATAACGTCGAAAAACAGTAAAGTCATGAGGTTCTTATTCAGTAATGGAATAACAAAATAATATGTGGGTTATAAAAAATAGAAAAATATTTCTAGCGATATCAGCTTTATTTGTTCTCGGAGCACTTTTCCTGATTTTCATAGAAGGTCTAAAATTCGGAATAGAATTTACTGGAGGGTCACTTACAGAAGTTGCTTACACAGAGGGTAGACCAGAAACAGAGGATATAAGAAACGCTATCGCTCCGCTTTCTTTTGGAGAATTCATCGTTCAACCAACAGAGGAAAATGGAATCTTTGTTAAAACTAGAAGCTTAACAGAAGATGAAAGAGTAAGTCTCATAGGCGCGCTTTCTCTGGATGGACAAAAAGATGTTGAAGAAAAATCTTTTACTTCTATCGGTCCATCAGTTGGGAAAGAGCTAAAAAGTAAATCAACAATAGCTTTGATTATAGTTGTTATCTCAATCATTCTTTTTATCGCTTATACTTTTAGACATGTTTCCAAACCAGTTTCTTCTTGGAAGTACGGAATAATAGCTATTATCACTCTTCTTCACGATGTTATTATCGCCACTGGCGCATTTGCTGTGATGGGTAAACTAATGGGCGCAGAAGTCGATACGCTGTTTGTTGTGGCTGTTCTGACAATCCTCGGTCTTTCTATAAACGACACTATCGTTGTATTCGACAGAATCAGAGAAAATATCAACAGAAAGTTTTCTCACGACTTTAAAGAGGTTGTAGGAAGAAGTCTGGATGAAACTTATGCCAGATCGATAAACACTTCACTTTCAACTGTTATTGTTTTACTTGCGCTGTTTTTCTTTGGACCAGAGTCTACAAAAGTTTTCTCAATGACAATGGCTATCGGTATGTTTTTCGGAACATATTCATCAGTTTTTCTAGCGAGTCCACTTTTAGTTACGATAGAAGAAAATCAAAAACAAAAAGAAGATTAATATTAATTATTTAAAATAATATGAAAAAAATATTTTTTGCGTTTTTCTTAAGTTTCATTTTACTTGGCGGAAGTTTTGCTTTTGCGAGCGATGAAATAAAAACAGAAGACGAATCTAAGCCTTCCATAACTATTCAGTTTAACAACATGGAAAAGCTCGAGGAGAAATTTGATAAAATAGAAAAAGATGTAGAAGGGGACAAAGTAGAAATAAATTATGAAGATGCTGGAGGTCTTGGCTCTCTTGTGGGAGTGGCTATATTTTTCGGACTTTTAATTGCCGGCATCTGTATCGCCGCACTTGTTTTCTGGATCTTGATGCTTATCCACGCAATATCAAAACCAATTAAGAGCAAAGCTCTTTGGATTTTGATAATTTTGCTTTTCGGTATTTTGGGAGCGATAGTTTATTACTTCGCGGTAAAGAGAGATTTTGACAAAATGCCAAAAACAGAGGAGGTGGTGAAGGCTGAAAAAGTAGACTAAAAAACTTAATTTAGATAAAAAAGCCTTGATTTTCAAGGCTTTTTTATTATGGTCAAAACGTCCATTTTCTGATATAATATATGGGTTATTCTTAATACAATTTATTATGACTATAGTTTATATAATTCTCGGAGTTTTGGTTTTGTGGGTTATTTTTTCATATAACTCTTTTGTAAACCTTGTCGCAAACGTTAAAGAAGCGTGGGCGGATATCGACGTTCAACTAAAAAGAAGATATGACCTTATTCCAAATCTTATAGAAACAGTAAAAGGTTACGCAGCGCACGAATCAGGAGTCTTCGAAGCTGTGACAAAAGCCAGAGTCTCGGCGATGTCAGCAGAGCAGTCAGGAAGCCCAGAACAAATAGCTAAGTCTGAAAATATGCTTTCTGGAACACTAAAATCACTTTTTGCAGTCGCAGAAGCGTATCCAGATCTAAAAGCAAATACAAATTTCCTGGAACTTCAAAGAGAGCTTTCAGATACTGAAAATAAAATCCAAGCAGCGAGAAGATTTTACAACAATAATGTAAAACATTTATCAATAAAGCTTGAAACTTTTCCAAGTAATATTGTCGGTAAATTGTTTGGATTTAAGGGAGAAAAGTTCTTTGATCTAGAAGGGGCGCCGGAAGAAAGAGAGAATGTAAAAGTTAAGTTTTAATAGTTTAAATATAAAATAAAATGGATAAAGTAAAAGAAAACAAAGGAGGGCTTATGGTGCTACTTGCACTAATTATCTTAACAGTTGTATTTTTTGCAACAAAGAAACCAAAAGA
>JAUPTX010000001.1 GCA_030917865.1 Patescibacteria group bacterium
TCCAAACCCTGCTTGTATATTGTATTTGAGAAAAATATCTAAAACCTTCTTAAAGGTCAGATATCTTTCTCAGGTATGCGAAGAACTTAACTAATTATAGTATACATGAATGTGGGGGTTTGTCAAGTGGTTTGATTTGACTTTTATTGATTTTTTGTTAATATATGCTCATCGGTCAGCTTGGCCGGGAATCAGTCAAAAAGGCTGGTGGGACGTATTTAATCCTTGTTTCTCCTTGTGTTTTTAATGAAAATACAAGTAAAAACAAGCGATATTGTAAGTCTTATTATAAATTAAAACCAAAAGCTTTTTGCTTTTGGTTAAAACAGTTTTAATTATGGCAAAACTTTCAGTATTAGCTAGAAATGCTAAGCGACAAAAAATGTACGCTAAGTATGCTAAGAAAAGAGAAGAACTAAAAGCCGCTGGAGATTTTGAAGCACTACAAAAGCTTCCAAAAAACTCTTCACCATCAAGGCTAAAAAATAGATGTGTGGCAACTGGTCGAGGACGAGGATTTCTTCGAGATTTTGGACTATCTCGAATCAAATTCCGAGAATTAGCAAACGAAGGAGATATTCCAGGTGTACGAAAGTCATCTTGGTAATTTGAATATATGGATACTATTGCACAAATGCTTATTACAATAAAGAATGCAAACAATTCTCAAAAAGAATCTGTTGCTATTCCTTATTCAGGACTTCGTCATGCTATCGCGGATTGTTTGGCGAAAACAAAATACGTTTCTTCTGTTTCAAAAAAGACAGACAAGAAAGAAAAAGCTGTTTTAGAAATCACACTTTCTTACGAAGGCAAAAAACCAAGAGTAAGTCATGTTGAAAGAATTTCTAAACCTTCAAGAAGAATTTATATAAAATCAAAAGAAATAAGACCAGTTAAAAATGGTCGAGGACTTTTGGTTGTTTCTACTCCAAAGGGTGTTATGACTGGAGAAGAAGCTAAAAAAGAATTGGTCGGTGGAGAGCTATTATTTAAAATTTGGTAATTAATTTATATGTCAAGAATTGGAAAACAAATAGTTAAAATACCAAATGGAGTAAATGTAACTCTTGCTGATGGTATTTTATCGGTTAAAGGACCAAAAGGTGAACTAAAAAGAGAATTCAAAACAAACATCGTTTCTGTTGATATAAATGGGGACGAAGTAACTTTCTCTAAGAAACAAGACACAAACATGTCTAAGGCTCTTTGGGGAACATACGCTTCTCATGTGAAAAACATGATCAAAGGTGTTTCAGAAGGTTATGAAAAGAAATTGATCATCGAAGGAGTTGGATACAAATGGGATCTTAATGGTAAGTCAATCAAAATGGCTCTAGGATTTTCTCATGATGTTTTCATGGATATTCCAGAAGGTCTAAATGTTGTTATCGAAAAAGCTGTTATGACTATTTCTGGTATCGACAAAGAACTTGTTGGTCTTTTCTCAGCAAAAATCCGAGATCTTAAAAAACCTGAACCATACAAAGGAAAGGGTATTAGATATGACGGTGAATTTATTAGAAGAAAGCAAGGTAAGAAATCTGCTTAATAATTTATTTTAGTTATATGAAATTAAACAATACTAAAACAGAAAAAAGAGCTAGAATAAAGAGAAGGATACGATCAAAAGTATCTGGAACAGCAGCACGCCCAAGACTTTCTGTTTATAAATCAAATAAAAATATCTACGCTCAACTAATAGACGACGTTAAAAACGTTACTATTGTTGCTGCATCAGATGTAAAAGAGAAAAAAGGAACAAAGAAAGAAAGAGCTGCGTTGGTTGGCAAAAATATTGCAAACAGCGCTATCGCTTTGAAAATTAATGAAGTTGTTTTTGATAGAAACGGATTTAATTACACAGGTCGAATCAAACTTTTAGCAGACAGTGCCAGAGAAGCTGGACTAAAATTCTAATTTAAATTTATGTCAGACGAAAAAGTAATTAAAGAATCTGCTCCAACTGTTGATTCAGCAAAGAAACCTTTTGCAAGAAATGCTGGTGGTAAAAGACCATTTGCAGGCAAAAGAGGTCCAGGAGGAAAAGATTCAAAAGGTGGCAAAAAATTTGCAGAAAGACCAAAGCCAGAATTTGATCAAAAAATTCTAAGTATTAGAAGAGTGACTCGTGTTATGGCTGGAGGACGAAGATTTTCTTTCTCTGTTTCAATGCTTATTGGAGACAGAAAAGGTTCTGTTGGAATCGGTCTTGGTAAATCTTCTGATACAACGTTAGCTATTTCAAAAGCTGTTGCATCTGCAAGAAAAAACATGGTTAAGATTCACGCGACAAAAGAAATGTCTATCGCTCACGACGTGCAAGCTAAATACAAAGCTTCAGAAGTGTTTATTATGCCAAACAAAGGTAAGGGGGTCGTAGCCGGAGGGGCAGTTCGTGATATATTGAATCTTGCTGGTCTAAAAAATGTGACAGGCAAGCTTCTTTCACGAAGTAAAAATCAGTTAAATAATGCTAGAGCAACAGTGAGAGCTTTTGCTAAATTAAAAGCATAATACTACTACTATGCAACTAAACGATCTAAAAAGAAAAACAAAAAATCCAAAGCGAAAAGATGTGGGTCGCGGAGGTAAAAGAGGTAAAACCTCTGGTCGCGGTGCGAAAGGTCAAGGACAACACGGAAGTCATGGTCTACGACCTCAAATGCGTGATATAATCAAGAAGTTTCCAAAACTTCGAGGTCATGGAAAAAACAGAGCAAGAACAGTTAACAGCGGTGTTGTAAAACCTGTTTCTGTAAATCTGTCTATGATTGACGCAAGTTTTGAAGATGGGGCAATCGTTTCTCCTAAAGAATTGGTTAAAAAAGGAGTTATATCTTTAGTAAAAGGTAAAAATCCAGAAGTAAAAATTCTTTCAACAGGTGAAATAACTAAGAAGGTTAAAATCGTTGATTGTTTCATTTCAGAAACAGCAAAAGAAAAGATTACAAAAGTTGGAGGCACTATAAAATCTAAATAAAAAATATTATGAGTTTTTGGAGAAAAATAAAAACAGCTTTCGGTGATAAATCAATTCGAAGAAGAATTTTATTCGTATTGTTTATCCTTGCTGTTTTTAGACTCTTATCAACTATACCAATACCAGGAGTGGATGCTTTCAGACTTCAAGGTTTCTTGCAAAGTAGTCAATTCCTAGGAATACTTAATATATTCTCTGGTGGTGGATTATCAGCGCTTTCTATTGTGATGCTTGGTATTGGACCATACATTACAGCTTCAATCGTGATGCAGCTTATGACTATGATGTCACCTAGACTAAAGTCTATGTATCACGAAGAAGGTGAAGCAGGTAGAGCAAGATTTTCTCAGTATTCAAGAATATTAACTATTCCTTTGTCATTGATTCAGGGATTTGCACTTCTAAAACTTCTTGATAGTCAGGGTATATTAGAGTCTATGACATCTTTCGATAAGGCAGTTGCTCTTATTGTTATCACTGCGGGATCCATGTTCTTGTTATGGCTTGGTGAACTTATCAATGAAAAGGGTATCGGAAACGGTACATCTATAATAATCTTTGCTGGTATCGTGGCAGCACTTCCAGCTCAGATTAGTCAGTTCGCTTTTACATTTACAAAAGCAAGCATACCTCTTTATCTTGGATTTGCTCTTGTGGCAGTCTTGGTGATATTGGGTGTGGTTCTCGTTACTGAAGCGGAAAGAATGATTCCTATAACTTATGCAAAGCAAGCACGAGTTGGTGGGTCTTTAGGACAGTCTTCTTCATATCTACCGATCAAAATCAACCAAGCTGGAGTTATGCCGATAATTTTCGCCTTGTCGATATTGTCGCTTCCTCAACTTCTTGCACCTTTTATGACTGTTTCAAATATTGAAATAATCAAAAAGGTTGGTGATGCGTTTACTTGGTTTACTCAAAATGCAAACTGGTGGTATTCAATCGCTTACTTTGTTTTGGTTTTCTTGTTCACATACTTCTACACAGCTATTACAGTTGAACCAGAAGCGATGGCAACAAATCTACAAAAAAGCGGTGCGTTTATTCCAGGGATCAGACCGGGAACATCTACAACAGAATACCTAAGTAAAATAATTACAAGAGTGACTTTCTTAGGAGCGTTGTTCTTGGGTGTTATAGCGGTTCTTCCGTTTATAATGCAACAGTTATCAGGTCTTCAGACTTTGGCCATAGGAGGTACTGCACTTCTTATCGTTGTGTCTGTGGTGCTAGATATTCTAAAGAAAATAGATGGACAAGTTTCGATGAGACAATACTAAATAAAAACACAACCCCGGTTCTACCGGGGTTTTGTTTTGGGCTTTTGAAGCCTAAATGTGCTTTTCAAGTATTCTGGGTAGTATGAGAAGAATCCTCTCTTACTTATTCCAGAAATATATTTCAATTTCATATCAGCAATTTCTTCACTATCAAATTCATTTGGAAACATATCTGTTTCCTTGTATGAAAGTAGGGTTCTCTGAAACTCACGCAGTTCACAGAACGCTCTATAGTAGACTTCACGCCTTTTTTGTAGATCTTTGAATTCTACTCGGTTTCTATATAGACCAAGGTGAAAATCAGGTTCTTGCGCTATGCTTTTTATGGTTGAATTAAAATCACTTTCATGAATAATCGTGTAGATTTTCTTTGCCTCCCTGACTTTTTTGTGGAGTTTTGAAAGCTTGATAAACATCCATCTAACGTAGTGAGCGTAAGCTGCGAAGATTACTAAAAAGTACAACATTTTTAGGGGTTTTGTTTGAATATTATCAATTTAAGTTGTAATGGTCAAAAGTGGTTTTTTCTTGCGATATTTGTTATTCTTACTTAGTAATAATTAAATTTATGGATAAACAGCAAACATTTATATTTTTTGGAAGATCAGGGTCTGGTAAGGGTACACAAGCCAAGCTTCTTATAGAGCATTTAAATAAGGTTAAAAGTAATGGTAATCTATACATAGAAACAGGTCAGCAGTTTAGAAATTTTATTGCAAAAGAACACAATCATTCAGCAAATCTCACAAGAAAAGTTTTAGATGAGGGCGGTCTTATGCCGGTTTTTATGCCAATTTGGCTTTGGACTGGGATAATAGTTGATAAATTTACAGGAAAAGAAGATTTGATTTTAGACGGTCTTTGTCGAAGAAAAGATGAGGCGCCAGTTCTAGATTCTGCGGTTAAATTTTTTGGACTTGAAAAACCAAATATTATTTATATAAATACAGGAAAAGAATGGTCTCTTGAAAGATTAAGAGATCGAGGTAGAGAAGACGACGATAAGGAAGAAGATATGCTTCGAAAATTAAATTGGTTCGATTGGAATGTTATGCCGGCAATGTCTTATTTCCATGAAAGTCCCGACTATAATTTCATAGAAGTTAATGGTGAAAAATCTATCGAAGAAGTTCATGCTGAAATAATCCAAAAGATTTTTGGTAAATAAAATGATAACAATTAAAACAAAAGAAGATATCGAAAAACTAAGAGAGGGCGGAAAACGTCACGCGGAAATTTTGCGTAAGGTTTCTGAGATGGTTGCGCCCGGTGTAACTACAAAAGAGCTCGACGAATACGCCCATAGGCTGATAATAGAAGGCGGAGACACTCCAGCTTTTTTGAATTACACACCAGAGGGTGTTTCTTATCCGTACCCGGCTTCTCTTTGTGTTTCTGTAAACGACGAGATTGTTCACGGGATTCCATCTGATTTTGTTTTAGAAGAAGGCGATATTGTTTCTTTAGATCTTGGACTTGTTCACAAGGGCATGATTACGGATTCTGCGATAACTGTGCCTTGTGGTCATGTTTCAAAAGACGTGCAAAAGCTTTTAGAGGTTACAAAAGGCGCTCTTAATGTTGCTATAAAAAATATTAAACCAGGAAATAAAACAGGAGACGTTGGTCACGCGATAGAAGAATTTGTGAAGCCTTATGGATTTGGGATTGTTAAGATTTTAGCCGGTCACGGCGTAGGGTATTCTGTACACGAGGATCCATATGTTCCAAACTATGGAAAACCGGGTACGGGGGAAGAATTGCGACCAGGGATGGTTTTGGCTATAGAGCCTATGTTAAACCTGGGAACTGACGAAGTATATGTCACAGAAGATGAATACACATATATTACTGCAGATGGAAAAAAGTCCGCACACTTTGAACATACTGTTGTGGTCACAGAAGAAGGTTGTGAGGTGTTAACTAAATAAATTAAAACAAAAGTCAGGTATTATCTGGCTTTTGTTTTATGTAAATTAGATAATTTGATACAATAAAAGAATGGAAGGTACATATTTTAAAGAAGCACCAAAATTTAATTCTCCAGAAGAGGAGATTAAGTTTTTGCGCGATCATATAGAAAATAGGGAAAAAGAACTTCGAGAATCTGGAACAGAAAAAACAAAAGAACAAGTGACAAAAGAAGCTTTAACAGCGTATGATCTTTTACCTAAAGAAGAAATTTTACATAAAAATTATGTACAAAAAGAAGAAGATATAGACGCTATTGTTTTGCGATTAAAGCCAGAGGCTCATGATGAAAAAATATCAGAGCTTTATGGCTATCTTCTAGAAAATGGTTTGAAAAATACTTTAGATTTGGTTTCTAGGATGAACGACCCACATATAGAAGACGATTTTCATCGTTTTCTTGTGCAGTTTTTGCATGCCTCTGGAGAAGTCCCAGGTCTTCGCGAAGGTTCTCCAGAATTTAAATCTTTGAATCTTGCTTTGTTTGAAGTAACTCTTCCCGGAAATGTAAAAGAAGAAAAGAAAACATTCGTAGACTTTATCACCGGCATGAAACAGTTTCTTTTGGGTATGCAGTCTATTTCTCGCGGAGAGAATAATAAAGAAAAGCAGTATTACACTTTAGAAATAGCAAATAGTGCTAATTCAAACGATTTGGTTATTTACGTTTCTATTCCAAAAGAAAAAAGAGAGCTTTTAGAAAAACAGGTCTTGGCTTTCTATCACGATGCAAAAGTTAAAGAGTGTGTAGACGACTACAATATTTTTAGTATGGATTCTTCGGTTGTGGCTTCATATGCTTCTTTGTCAAAAGAAGATGTTTTTCCGATTACAACATACGAAGATTTAGGTCATGATCCGATGAGTGCTGTTTTGAATGCTTTTTCAAAGCTGGAAAAAGTCTCAGAAGGTGCTGCTATACAGATAGTGGTGACTCCAGTAGGTGACGGTATGATAAAGAAATTTTCTTCAATTTTAGAGAAAGTTAAAAAGGGAGAAAAGTTAAAAGACGCAATGGATGAATATGGAGAAATAAAAAAAGAATTGAAAAATTTTGCTGCTGGAATTTTTGCTCCTAAAAAAATAGATGAAGATCAAAACAAAGAAAAAGATATAGATTCTGACATAATAGAAGCGATAAATATAAAACTCAAAAGCACGATAGTTGATACAAATATCAGAATAGTTGCTTCTGCTCAAAGCAAATCTAGAGCCGAAGATATTGCTTCAGATATCGAATCATCTTTTGAGCAGTTTAATAAAGCAAAGCACAATAGTTTTAAATGGAATAGAGTTGGTCCAAAAGACTTGTCTTTGTTTTTGCATAATTTTTCTTTCAGACTTCAAAACGAAAAACACTCAGTGCCTTTGAATTTAGAAGAGCTTTCTACTATTTTCCATTTCCCAATTAGTGAAAATGCTACACCGGAACTCAAAGAATCAAAAGCTGGACAGGCGCCAGCTCCGACAGATATGGGCGACTCTGGCGTGCTTTTGGGTAAAAATATTTACAGAGGAAAAGAAACACCAATTTTAATGGACTCAGAAGACCGTATGCGACACTTCTATGTTATCGGTCAAACTGGAACAGGTAAGACAACAATACTTAAAAATATGATTGCTCAAGATATTCGCAATGGCCATGGTTGTTGCTTTATCGATCCACACGGCACAGATGTTCAAGAAATTTTAAGTTATGTTCCAAAAGAGAGAATGGAAGACGTGATATATTTCGATCCTTCTTTTACAGAGCGTCCAATGGGGCTCAACATGCTTGAGTTTGATTCAAATTACCCAGAACAAAAAACTTTTGTTATAAACGAACTGATGGGAATTTTCAACAAGCTTTTTGATATGAAAGTGGGCGGAGGTGCGATGTTTGAACAATATTTCAGAAACAGTACTGGACTTGTGATGGAGCATCCAGAATCAGGAAATACATTGCTTGAAATAGGGCGTGTTTTGTCTGATAAGAAATTCCGCGATATGAAACTCGCAAATTGTAAAAATCCTTTGATTAAGCAATTCTGGAAAAGTGCAGAAGCAACTTCTGGTGAACAAGGTCTTGAAAATTTCGTGCCTTATATCACTTCGAAATTTGATGGATTTTTGTCGAACGAGATTATGCGTCCGATAGTAACTCAAGAAAAATCTGCGTTTAATTTCAGAGAAATAATGGATAACAAAAAAATCCTTTTGGTAAATTTAGCAAAAGGTCGTTTGGGTGAGATAAACTCAAACCTTATCGGTATGATTTTAGTTGGTAAACTTCAAATGGCAGCACTTTCAAGAGTTGATTTGTATGGAAAGAAAATGAATGATTTTTATCTATACATAGACGAATTCCAAAACGTCACCACAGATTCTATCTCGTCAATTCTCTCAGAAGCTAGAAAATACAGACTTTCTCTTAATATGGCTCACCAGTATATCGCCCAGTTGGAAGACGGTATCCGCGATGCGGTATTTGGAAACGTTGGTTCTATGGCTGTCTACCGAGTTTCTCCTGAAGACGCAGAATTTTTAGAGAAAAAATTCCAGCCTATTTTCACCGCGACAGATATTACTAAACTCGACAACTTTAATTCATATGTAAATATGCTTTTGCGTGGAACTCCGACTAAACCTTTTAGTATGGAATGTCACTGGTCTATAATCCCGTCAGGGGACAAAGATATGGTGGATTCTCTAAAACAGCTTTCGTATTTGAAATTTGGAAGACCGAGAGCTGAGGTGGAAAATGAGATTTTGGAGAAATTTGAGAAAATGTAGTATGGTTTATAGTCTATAGTTTTTAGAAAGGGCGCGCCTCTGGCGCGCCCTTTCTATTGTTAAAATCATTTGATTAAACCTCCTTAAAATGCTAATATCACTCTATTAACAGGTTAAAACTAATTTAAAAATATATGGACGGAAAGCAAGAAAGAACTTTCATAATAATAAAACATGACGGGGTTCAGAGATCTCTCGTTGGTGAAATTATTAAAAGAATTGAGAGAACAGGTCTTAAGATAACAGCTATGAAAATGTTTAAAGCAGATGAAAAATCTGTTTTGGATCACTATGGAAAAGACGATGCTTGGTGTTTGGAAAAAGGGACAAAGACAGTTGAAAATCTAAAAGCAGCTGGTCGCCCAGTAGAAAAAGAAGCTATTGAATACGGAAGAGATATAATCAGAGCTTTGGTTAAATTTATGACTTGTGGTCCGATTGTGGCGATGGTTGTAGAGGGTTCTCAGGCTGTAGGCGTTGTTAAAAAACTAGTTGGAGGTACAGAACCACTAACTTCTGATGTTGGAACTATAAGAGGAGATCTAACAACAGATTCATACCAACTGGCAAATCTTGATGCAAGATCTGTGCGAAACTTGATCCACTGTACAGATAAAGTAGAAGAATCAGAAAGAGAGATAAACATTTGGTTTAAACCAGAAGAGATAATGAACTACACTCATATAAATGAAAAAGTTCTACACGATATAAATTTAGACGGAATATTTGAATAAAAAACAAAAGAGGGCGCCTTCAGCGCCCGCTTTTGTTTTTTATTTTTTCTTGTCAATGTGGATATTAAAAAGGTGAAGTTTTTTGTTTGTGTAAATATTGTTTTTTATTTTTCTAAAGTATAGAATAAGACTACGGTTATTACAGATTATTATCTAGACAAGTATTATACGGGAGCAGTATGTTGGAATGTTCTGTGGAATATTTCACTTCGCACCCACTTAGCGTAAGAGCTAGGATAATACATCTTAATAGCCGTAAAAAGAAACTCATTCCACTTTGTGGGGATGGGTTTTTTCTGTTTTTCTAGTAAAATGTATATTGTAATGATTAATTTAAGACACAAGTTTTTTAAGTCCTTTTCGGTTTGGCTATTTTTTGTTTTTATACTTAACTCTTTAGCAAATTTTTTCTTTTGGTATTCTTCGATAAAACAATTCGATATGTTGATGCATTTTTTGGGCGGTTTTACGGCATCTCTTTTTTCTTTTTGGTTTATATATAAAAAATGTATTTTATGGATTGAGTCTGGCAACGCTTCAAAACTCTTTAGAGTTCTGCTTTTGATGGTTATAGTTATCGCACTTCTGTGGGAGATAATGGAATTTTTAGTTCAAGATATTTTTGGCGTCACTGTTTTGGCAAATATTCCAGATTCTATGAGTGACCTACTGTTCGGTGCTTTGGGAGGAGTTTTTGGATATTTATATTTGATAAGAAAATATAAGAAAGAAAAAATAAAAGATCCTATAACAATATAATATGTCTAATTTAAAGATTAAATTTTGTGGAGGTGCTGGCTCTGTGACAGGAGCGAATTTTTTGATATACGACGATAACATAAAAGTTCTGGTTGATTGTGGGCTAGAGCAGGGTAGTAAAATGGCAGAAACGACAAACTGGGAACCTTTCCCATACAATCCTAAAGAAATAGATTTTCTTTTGGTGACACATGCTCATACAGACCATATCGGCAGGATTCCAAAACTTATACATGATGGATTTTCTGGAAAAATAATCAGTACACCAGCAACAAAAGACTTGTCACGGATAATGCTCGAAGACACTGCACGCATACTTTCAAATTCAGAAAGTGGAAAAAAGTTTGGCTTAGATGAAATTTATAGTGAGGAAGTTATCCAAAAAATATTTTCTATTTGGGATACAGAAGATTTACATAAAGAATTTTCTTTAAATTCTGATGTTAAAATTTACATGAAAGATTCCGGACATATTCTGGGTTCTAGTATGTTTATTATCGATTGGTCTGGAAAAAAGATTGTCTTCACTGGGGATTTAGGAAATTCTCCTTCTCCGCTTTTGCCTGATACAGAATATATAGATTCTGCGGATTATGTGATCATGGAAAGTGTTTATGGAGACAGAAATCATGAAGAAAGAAACGAAAGAAGAGAAAATTTAAAGAAGATTATGAATGAGAATCATAAAAAGTCTGGCATTTTGGTTGTACCGATATTTTCTTTAGAAAGAACCCAAGAGTTTTTGTATGAAATGAACGAATTAATAGAAGGTGGAGAAGTTCCACATATGAGTGTTTATGTTGATTCTCCCTTAGCTATAAAAGTCACGGATATTTTTTATAAATATAAAAATCTTTTCAAAGAATCTGTCAGAAACGATATTAAGAAAGGCGACGACATATTTAATTTCAAAGGTCTTCGCGAAACAGAAAAGACTAGCGATTCAAAGGCAATACTTAATTCTAAAAACCCTAAAATAATAATGGCCGGCTCCGGGATGTCTGCTGGTGGTAGAATAATGCACCATGAAAAAAATTATCTAGGTGATCCAAATGCAACAATTTTAATAACAGGTTTTCAAACGCCTGGCACTCCAGGGCGACTTCTTCTGGACGGTGCTAAAGAGATAAATATTTTTGATGAAACGGTTAAAATTAACGCGCAGATTAAAATGATTAAAGGATATTCTGGGCACAGAGATTCGAACGGTCTTTTTGATTTTGTTTCAAATATTAAAGATGTTAAAAAAGTTTTTTTGGCGATGGGGGAACCACGAGTCGCAATGTTTTTCGCACAAAGGATAAATGATAATTTGCCAACAAAAGCAGTTGTTCCAGAAAAAGATCAAGAATTTATTCTATAGTTTGTTATAATATTTTTATGGAGAAGAAATCTAAATTTAAAATATGTGTAGCCGGAGCTGTGGAGACAAGCGCGTGCGGACTCGATTCTTTAGAGATGGCTAAGGAGATCGGTCGTGAGATTGCAAAATCCGGAAATGTTTTGATTACCGGCGCTGGAGCTGGGTTCCCAATGTGGGCTGCAGGTGGTGCCAAAGAAGAAGATGGTGACACTCTCATGTTTTCTCCAGCCGGAAGTAAAAGAGAGCACAAAGAGGCATATAGACTTTCTGATAATGTTCACGATATTATAATCTACACAGGTTTTGGATACGTTGGCAGCGACCTTTTGATGACCAAGTCTTCAGACGCAGTGATAATTGGTTGCGGAAAGGTTGGCACTATACATGAATTCACGATGGCATACGAAGAAGGAAAACCAATCGGAGTTTTAGAGGGTCCGTGGGATACAGACGAAGTAATAAGAGCTATTGTTGGAGATAAAAAGAGAACAGACAAACCAATAGTTTTTGATAGTGATCCTAAAAGGCTGGTTAAAAAAATAATAGAAATTATTTCTCATAGGCAATAAATTATCATTATAAAAATAACAAAATGAATAAACTTTTCACAAAAAATAGACTAATCGCAGGGGTGGTTGGGCTTATGGCCATAGTTTCTGTTGTAAACACTCAAGCTATTATAAAGCTTAGTTCTCGGGGTGTTGCCGGGGAAGATCAGTCCGCGCAAATTTTTAATACTAGTCTTAGTAATTGCATAAGTCTTTCAAGTGCACCATATAAGCACACAAATTTTATTAATCCTGCGGGAGATCTAGAAGACTATAATGGTCTTTCTAGAAATTCTTTTATTATAGGTATTAACATAAGAAATACCTGTAATAGAGACATTTATATTGTAAAAGATAGCTTTGTGTTTCCTGCGGGGACTGGTTCATACGCGTCTTTAGAATTTCAAGACTTTAACAGACCAAACCAATCAACACTTCTTTCTGGATATTCTATGAATGGTCCATTTAAATCAAACCTTAACGATATTTGGGGTTATTTGGGTCACGATATGATAATACCTGTGGGTAATTTAAATGGTGTTCAGCCTACCGGTGACGGAGAGATGAAGCTGACAAAAATACAGGCAAACACAACCAAAAGCTTTGCTTTTTCTGGTACCGGAAATGCTAGTACGGTTTCGACCCCTCATCACACAAGACTTTCTGTCAAAAGTATAAGATGGTTTTTGGCTCAGTCATATAACGACAATATTTTAAGTTCTAATGAAATGCGAGTTTATAATTTAACTCCTACAGAGATTGAAAAGTTTTCTTCTGGATATACTAGGTTTGATGGGGTAAGTGCGCCTTCGGGTGGGGAAGATTGCGTACCAGGAACATTAATTGGTTATGATAAAAATGGAAATCCTATATTCTGTGATGAAGGTAATGGAGGGGGTGATTCAGACTGTATCCCAGGAATATTAATTGGATATAACAAAGACGGTTCTCCTATTTATTGTCCAGAGTAATACTAAATAACAAATCAAAAAGCCCCGTTTGGGGCTTTTTGATTTGTTATTATTTAACTTGATTAAATATTCTTTCGAAACTTTCTGGGTTTTTCTCAGCGATTGTTGCTAGGATTTTTCTATCAACTTCGATGTTCTTTTTCTTAAGACCTTCGATGAATCTAGAATATGTCATTCCCATTGCTCTTACTGCGGCGTTGATTCTTACTTGCCATAGTCTTCTTCTGTCAGCTTTCTTATCTTTTCTGTGAGCGAAAGCATGTTGACCAGCCTTTGCAATAGCTTCACTAGCCATTGCTTCTTTTTTGCTTCGTCCAAATCTGTAGCCTTTAACTTGAGCTAGTACATTCTTTCTTTTTTTATTTTTTATTACACCTCTTTTTACTCTTGTCATATTTGCGCTTTTAGTCTATTAAAATTATTTTGATTCTACAGCTTTTGGCTTTCTAACTCTTGTATTGTGGAAAGGTAGGAATCGAGCTTTGTCTTTTGCAGTCATTACGAAATCAACAGCAACTTTTCCTTCTAGTTGATGTGTTCTTGATTGTCTTGAATTAAAGTGGTTAAAACCAGGCTTTCTAACTTTAAGCTTTCCTGATTTTGTCACTTTTATTCTTTTAGTTAATGATTTATTTGTTTTCATCTTTTTTCTTAATATTATCTCTCTCGATTGTTACCATAACACCTCGAGGACTTTGTTTTAATGGTTCTGAAATCTTATATTTTTCAGTGATCAGCTTTAAAACTCGCTCTAATCTTTCTTGTTTGAATGTGTTGTCTGTAAATTTTGTTCTACCTACGAGATATAGCTCCACCTTTATTCTATGACCTTCTTTTAGCCATTCCGAAGCTTTTTTGGCTTTCATTTGAAGATCACCTTCACCAGTACCGACTTTAATCTGTATGGATTTGGTTTCTGTCGTATGAGCCTTTGATTTTATCTCTTTAGCTTTTTTATTTTGTTCGTACTGAAATTTACCATAATCCATTATTTTTGCAATAGGGGGATTGGTTTTGTCAGAAATTTCAATCAAATCAAGGCCTCTTTCTTTGGCCATTGTCATTGCTTCTCGAGTTTTGACGACCCCTAAATTATCGCCAGTGACGCCGTCTAAAAGGCGTACCTCAGAAGCTCTTATTTGATTGTTAATTCTATATTCCAATTTCTATTGTAAAACGTTATGATGTTTTTGAATTCTATCGTAATATGTGTTATAAGTCAATGCCTTAGAGGCTTTTTGTATATGATTCCAAGATACGTAAAAACCTATAAAAAAATAGGGGAAACACCGCTAGAAGCTTTAAAAAGGCTTTCTTTGGAAATGCCTGAAATTAAGGACTTGTCTATGACCTACGCTGGCAGACTCGATCCTTTGGCCGAAGGCGAGCTTTTGGTGCTTTTGGGTGAAGAATGCAAGAAAAAAGACGAATATTTAGGGCTTGATAAAGAATATGAGTTTGAAATGCTTTTCGGGTTTAAGACAGATAGTTATGATCTTTTAGGTGTTGCAGAAAAGTTTGATTTTAACAAACAAGATGTTTTAAATAATTTAGAAAAAGAGATTATTTCTCGTATTGGGAAGTTTTCTCAAAAATATCCTCCTTTTTCTTCAAAGACAGTTGGTGGTGTGCCGCTTTTCCAAAAAACCAAGAACGGAGAAGATTATGACGCCCCAGAAAAAGATGTAGAAATTTACAAAGCAGGGTTTTTGGGTTTTAAAGAAATAAAAGGCGAAAATCTTTTATCGTTAATTAAAGAAAAGATGTTTTTAGTGTCTGGAGATTTTAGACAAGAAGAGATAGTTAAAAAATGGGAAAATATTTTAAGCGGCGAAGAAGAGAAATATTTTTTAATTGCCAAAGCAATAATACACTGTTCTTCTGGCACTTATGTTCGGTCTTTTGTAAATGATTTGTCTTTTCCAGCTACAACTTTTTCTATAAATAGAACTAAAATATTTGGTGTTTAGCTCTAAATGAAAAACCCCGCGGTGCCCTTAGGGCGCCGCGGGGGAGAGTTCACTGCGCGAGCTCTCTGATATTGTCTTCGAGTATTCTGATGTGCTCTCTGATCTTTTCTCGAAGCCTTTCTCGAAGGTCTTCAACCATTTTTTCAACGTCTGCGTCTTGTGCCTCTTTGGCCTTTATCAGTTCCACTATCTCAAACACTGTCATGTCTGCAAATAGTACATCTGGGTTTTCTAGGGCTACTTGCCAACGTAGAATTCCAGCCCTGGCGAAATTGATATAGTCTTCTGCTAACTCTCTTCCGTTTGATTCTTTATTTAGAATTCTCTTTAAGGTGCTTATGAAAACACTATCCATTTTACTCTGCTTCGCTTCTAGCTCTTTGTACTTTTTAAATGACCTGTACAGCGTGGAGTCCGCCTGAGCAAAAGAGGATTCGAATGCAAGGATCAGAAGGGTGGTGATGATCAAAGTTCTCATGGTAGGTATTTTTTATTATTAAACACTTAAAATGGTTAATTAACAAGTAGTATTGACATTATTACTTAAATAAATCATAATCACTCTCCTAAACCGGTTCTTTAACTTAGCTGAGCATGAAAAAACACGCACAAGAATTTCTTGAGAATATTGGCGAGTATTTTGCCAATATCGGTCCTGTGGGGCAAATAGCCATTGTTGCAGCGTCAATGTTGTTCGTCGTAGCAGTCGCCCATAGGCTATTGGTTGCTGCCGGATTTAAAACCAAGAAGTGATGGGAGCCCCAATCTTGTACCCTAAACCAGTGGAGGTGTCGGAAGGTTCAATGGTGATTGTCTATCCAGAACCACAAACACCTGATCTTGAGGAGTGTCGTCTGGAAGACGAGAAGCTCAATGCGAAGTGCAAGGGAGTGGGCGAGTGCCCAGTTATCAAGGAGATGCGGCGTGGTATTTAGATGCCACCCAAGAAGCCCGGCCAAGCGCCGGGCTTTTCCTTTTTATATTATGGTGATTGGAATCGGTCACAAATATTTTTCTCAAAAAAAACAAAAGCGCCGGAAGGCGCTAATGTTTTTAAGAGTGGAGATGGGGGGAATCGAACCCCCGTGTAAATGAGTTTTTAATAAAGGTCTACATGTTTAGAATGTTTTTTGTTTTAAACTTATAACCTATTAAACAAACAAAACGATTATAAGTCGATCTCTTGATTTTAATCCGCTGGTCGAGAATTCCAGAAGCTTATTCCGATTTTATGATACCAATTTCGCCCTATCGGAAATCGAGCAAATTGGCACTAGCATTAAATATTTATGCTAGAGCAAAACCTCTCACTTGAAATGGAGATTTTACTAGTCCGTTAGATTTTGCATCTAAGGTTTTAGAAAGTTTTACGAGTTATCAAGCTCGACATGCGTTTATTAAAAATTTTCAAATATCAAGACCAATCATCCCCTAAGATGCGACGATAGTTTCATCGACTCGTAGGGAAGGACTTAGTTTTTAAGTCTTCTTCCAATTTCTCTTTCAATATCTCTTTTCTTTATACTTTGACGCTTGTCGACGGTTTTCTTACCGCGTGCCAAAGCTATGTCTATTTTTATGTATCTACTTTTATTATACAACGAAATAGGCACTATTGTCAAGTTAGCTTCTTGAACTCTTTTTTTAAGTTCTAATACCTCTTTTTTATTTAAAAGTATTTTTCTTTCCCTGTATGGGTTGTAATCTTCTGGAGTATTTTTGGGTTGATATGGAGGTATATGTGCACCCACTAAGAAAACTTCATCCCCTTTAACTTTTATATATGCTTCGTTTATAGAACCTTTGCCTTCTTTAATACTTTTAACCTCAAAACCAAATAGAGAAATACCTCCAGTGTATTTATCCAGGATTTCATAATTAAAACTCGCTTTTCTGTTGTTTTGAGTTGTTTTCATTTGGTATTTATATTATTGTCATTATATTGTATAATGACACGACAATTAAGCCAAAATTTGGCAAATAAATCAAATGGCAAAAAATAATAATAAAAAATCAAAGAAGGCTAATGGTGGTGGTTTTATGGCAAAGCTATGGACTGTTTTTTTGGTATTTTTGGTATTTACAGCGATGTATTCTTTTGTTGTAGGAAACAAAGCTGCTAAACCAGAAGATGTTTCTTTGTCTTTTCTTTCAACTTTAATTAATCAAGGCCAGGTGGCAGATATTTTAGTTGAAGGTGACAAACTTTCTATTACATTAAACGACGAGGCTAAAACGAAATATGTTTCTAAAAAAGAAAGAGAAGCTTCTTTAACTGAAACTTTGGCAAATTATGGAGTTACAAGTGAAGCTTTATCTAAGGCTGATATAAAAATTAAAAGTGAGTCAGGTTTTGGATTTTGGATTTTAAATATTCTACCAGTTTTGGTTCCGATAATTTTTATAGTTATTTTCTTTTGGTTTATCTCAAGACAAGTAAAAGGTCAGGGGATGCAAGCTTTTTCTTTTGGTCAATCAAGAGCAAAGATGACTGATCCAAACGATAAAAACAAAGTCACTTTCAAAGATGTTGCTGGTGTTAAAGAAGCAAAGCAAGAGCTCGAAGAAATTGTAGACTTTTTGAAAAATCCTAAAAAATTTATCGACATCGGCGCAGATATTCCAAAAGGTGTTCTTTTGGAAGGTCCTCCAGGAACAGGTAAAACTCTTTTGGCGCGTGCTGTTGCTGGTGAAGCCAATGTCCCTTTCTTTCATCTTTCTGGTTCTGATTTCGTAGAGATGTTTGTTGGTGTTGGTGCTTCTCGTGTTCGTGATCTTTTCGGTATGGCTAAAAAAGCTGCACCTTCTATTGTTTTTATTGACGAGATAGACGCAGTTGGTAGAAAAAGAGGTAGTGGTGTTGGTGGTGGAAATGACGAACGCGAACAAACACTAAACCAGATTCTTACAGAGATGGACGGCTTTGATCAAAATCAAAAAGTTATAGTGATCGCTGCAACAAACAGATCTGATGTATTAGATAATGCACTTCTTCGACCAGGTAGATTTGATAGAAGGGTTATGGTAGAACTTCCTGATAGAGCTGGAAGAGAAGAAATACTTAAAATACATGCACGTAAAAAGCCTTTAGAGGATAGTGTTAATTTAAAGCTTGTTGCAGAACGTACTCCAGGGTTTTCTGGAGCAGATCTTTATTCTTTGATGAACGAAGCTGCTATCCGTGCTGCAAGAGAAGATAGAAAAAAAGTTTCTCAAGATGATATTTTGCTTTCTATTGACAAAGTTTTGATTGGTCCAGAAAGAAAGAGTCATATAATGAACGATCAGGAAAAGAAAATTGTTGCATATCATGAAGCTGGTCACGCATTAGTTATGTCTGTTCTTCCAAACTCAGATCCTGTTCATAAAGTGACCATAGTTTCTCGTGGGCGTGCAGGCGGATACACAATGAATCTTCCACTAGAAGAAAGATATTTGAACAACAGATCAGAATTTAAAGACGACATTGCTGGAACTTTGGGTGGTTATGTTGCTGAGAAAATGGTTTTCGGAGATATTACAACAGGTCCTTCAAATGATTTACAGGTTATAACGAGACTTGCTCGTTCTATGGTAACAAAATGGGGAATGAGTGATGTTATTGGTCCTGTGGCTCTAGAGGGTCGTGATTCTGAGGTAATGTTCGGTCGCGGTTTTGGTGAAAGAGAATATTCTGAAAAAATGTCAGATGTTATTGATCAAGAAGTAAAGAAAATTATAGATGAAGGCTTGAAAACTGCAGAAAAAGTTTTGACTGAAAAACGATCCGTGCTTGATGATATGGCAAAGATTTTGATTGATAAAGAAACTTTGGAGCAAGACGAATATAACGACTTTTTGAAAAAACACGGAATTCCTTTAAAAGAACTTCCACAAAAAGATACAAAACCAACAAAAACAGACGAGCCCATAAATAATTAAATAAAATAAAAAAGACTAGCACCCGTTAGTCTTTTTTATTTTTAATAATAGTGTATACTCTTTTGGTATTGAACATTAAAACACGAGCCATGGAAAAAGACACTAAACAGCAAATTGAGCCCCGGGCTCAAGTGGTTGAAGAAGGGGAAACCCCAGAAGGTGTATTTGGTGAAAAAGAGATGCGTTCTCGTATGTATTCTGGGGCATATTTTCCAGGGCCGACACCTTCGCATATTTTCCATGTACCAGAACATATTCGTCGCGAGTATAAGGACTAACGTCCTGCTCGAAAAGGCGTCGACCTTATGGGTCGACGCCTTTCGTTTGATAAAAATCTATTTTTAGTATAAACTGGTTTTTGTTAACCACCCAAAGCTTGTTTGGTTAAAGCACAGAGCTTATATTTTCTAGCGAGGGCAGAGAGAAAAACCATTTTCTCATCGCGTGAGCGACGAAAATATATGTATTTGAAAATTTTAGAGTCCACCCTTAGCTCAGTTGGTTAGAGCACAGAGCTTATACCTCTGGGGTCCTAGGTTCGAATCCTAGAGGGTGGACTCTGGAATAAATCATATACCTCTCTGGCCCTAGGTTCGAATCCTAGAGGGTGGACCATTAAAGGAATTATATTTACTCAAAATGAATCTTTAGTGCTCGGTTTTCGAGTTCTGTTTTTGTTAGGTCTAAATCATCTAATAGATTTTTTTCTACTATATTTGTCGCTTCTTTTCGTGCGGCTTCTACCATTTTCAGATTTTTAATAGCTTCCATGCCGAGGTCGCTCACACCCCATTGTTTCATGCCTGCCAAGTCTCCCGAGCCACGGAGTTTTAGATCGAGCTCTGAAAGTTCAAATCCATTTTTAGCTGTTTTTAGAGCTTTTAATCTTTCGATACTTTTTTCATTTTTACTTTCAGAGAAAATATAACAGTACGCCTGGTGATTGCTTCGTATGACACGTCCACGAAGTTGGTGGAGCTGTGAAAGGCCAAACCTTTCTGCGCCTTCGATTATGATCATAGTCGCATTTGGTACATTCACCCCAACTTCAACTACAGATGTGGCAACTAAAATCTCCACTTCGCCATTTGCAAATTTTTCCATAACTTTTTCTTTTTCTGTTTTTGTCATTTTGCTGTGCAGGATATCTATTTTCTTGTCTTTGAAAATTTCTTTCTTTAATCTTTCTGCTTCGGCTTTTACGGATTTGGTTTGAAGAGCGAACTCTTTTTCTGGATCTGGTTCGTCTATTCGTGGACAGATAACATAAAGCTGGCGACCTTCTGCCATTTTTTCTTTTATGAAATCATAAGTTTGCTCTCGTTTGTCTGGCGTGATTATTTCTGTGATTATCGGCTTTCTACCTTCTGGCATTTGGTCTAGCAGGGTTAAATCTAAATCTCCATATATGGTAAGCGCTAGAGTTCGTGGTATCGGTGTTGCTGTCATCGACAGGAAGTGTGGAGCGAAGCCTTCTTTGTTGGCCAGTTTAGCACGTTGTTTTGTTCCAAAGCGGTGCTGTTCATCGACAATACCTAAAGCTAAATGTTTGAATTTCACAGATTTGTAAATCAGTGAATGCGTACCGATCAGAATTGGGATTTCTCCGTTTGCGACCCATTTCAAAAGCTGTGCTTTTGAAATATTTGTTGCACCAGACGGGTCAACTTTTGAAGGGAATTTTTTACAAGTAGATCCTGTTAAAAGTCCTATCTGTATTCCGGTGTGTTTAAAATATTTTGTAAAACCTTCGAAGTGTTGACCTGCAAGTATTTCTGTCGGCGCCATATATGCAACTTGTAAATTACCAAAATCTTTTTGGTCTGGTCTGTTTTTTATCACTGAGTATGTGGCTGTGGCCGCGACGGCTGTTTTACCAGAACCTACGTCTCCTTCGATGAGTCGTGACATTGGGTGTGCGCCCGAAAAATCTTTCCATATTTGTGAGATGGCTTTGTCTTGAGCTTTTGTGAGCTTGAAAGGGAATTTGTCTGTAAATGTTTTTATATCTTTTTCGTCAACTTTAATTTTGAAAGATTTTTTTTGATTGTTTTCAAATTTTTCTTTCTGTCTACTTAGCTGAATAAAAAAAACTTCTTCAAAAGCAAAACGCTTGCGAGATGATTCGCTATGGTTTTTGTTTTTTGGCATGTGGACCCAGACCAGAGCAGTCGAAAGCTTAGGAAGTTTATATCTGTTTAGGATTTCTTCTGGGATGTAGTCTTCTAGATTTTTCACAATTCCCGATCCGACTATTTTGTGCACAGTGTGATAAATCCATTTAGAAGTTATACCTTTTGTTTCTTTATAAACAGGGTAGTGGAAGCCTTCATTTTGGTCTTTGGCGAAAAGAGAATTGTGCACATCTATCGGCAAAGAATTTGTTTTTTCAAATTCTGGGTTCTGTAAAGTTAGTCCGTATTTTGAATCGCTGACTTTTCCTGTTAGAGAAACTTTTTGTCCGTCGTGGAGCATTTTGGCGATATATGCCTGGCGGAACCATGTGACTTTTATTTTTCCTGTGCCGTCGCTAATGTAACCTTCTGCCATTGGCATTTTTGACTTGAAGGCTTTTTTTGTTTTAAGTCCAGAAACTTCTCCGTAAATCGTTGCCACGTCTCCGTCGGACAAATCTTTTATCGCTTTTATTTCGCTCATGTCGCTATAGCGAACAGGGAAGTAAAATAGTAAATCTTTTAAAGTTTCAAGTCCAAGCTTTTTCAAAGCTTTTTTTTGTGCCTCCATCAGTCGGAAACTTTTTTCTATCTTGTCGGTTAATTGCATGGGTTTATTATAGCAATATAAAAGCCCGGGTGCGAAGCATCCGGGCTTTTATAATTTAAATCGTCTTTTCGATTTTTTCTACCAGTTCTTCTAGTGTGAAGTTTGATTTTACCAGGTAGTCTGTTGCACCAAGATCTAGTGCCTTTTTGATGTCTTTGTCGTCTGACAGGTTAGAGAAAACTATGACAGGTAAAGATTTAGAAGTTTCTCTTATACTTTTTAAAATATCAAATCCTGAAATATCAGGAAGCATTAAATCTAAAAGAATACAATTAAACTTTTCATTTGATAATTCTGTAACCGCTTCGTCTCCATCAGAAGCTGTTGTTACATCAAAACCAGCATCACCTAATTTATTAGCTGCTAATCCTTGTAAAAATGTATCGTCTTCGATTATTAAGATTTTTTTACTCATGGTTTTATTTTACTTCATTATGTAAAACCTCGCAAACATAATTGCTGTATTTAAAATACCTTGATATTATTATTGAATGGAATGGTTTATATTAGCTCTCCTGGCTCCTATTGTTTGGGCATTGGGTAATCATATCGATGCATTTTTGGTGAAGCGTTTTATAAAAGACGAAGCTGGAGGTGGGTCTCATGGGGTTGGATCTCTTATCATAATGTCTTGCTTAATTGGTATTTTAATTTTGCCAATTACATTTTTGTTTAACCCAGAAGTTTTTATCGTTGCAAAAGAAACAAGATTTATTCTTATCGCCGTTGGATTCCTGGAGGGTCTCTCTGTTTTGGCTTATCTTTATGCTGTTATGGAAGACGACATCGCATCTGTTACAGCTTGGTTTAATACAATTCCAATATTTAATCTTGTGTTAGGTTTTTTGGTTCTAGGTGAGGTTATAACTAAAAATCAGTTTTTAGGCTTTTTGATTATAATTATAGGGTTAGTCATTCTTTCTTTTAAGAGAACAGAGATCGGCTTGCTTTTTAAAAAGAAAGTAGTATTTCTAATGCTCTTATCTTCTTTCTCTTATGGCCTTATGACGATTCTTTTTAAAATTGGAGCAGAGGTGGAATCTTTTTGGGTATCTTCGTTTTGGCAATATGTTGGATTGAGTGTTTTGGGGCTTATATTTTTTATTTTTATCAAGCCATATAGAAATTCTTTTTTAAAAATATTTAAAAATAAAGGGTTAAAATTTTACTCAATTAATACATTAAATGAGTTTTTGTTTATTGCGGGAACTATGATTTCAAATTATGCCTCACTTCTTGCTCCTGTTGCACTGGTCTCACTCGTAGGATCTTTCCAGCCGGTGATTGTCGTTATACTCGGTTCTATTATTGCTCTTTTTCTAAAGGAGAAAAACGAATACACTATTACTAAAAAACAGAGAATTGCTCAAATCGCAGGAATACTATTTACAATAGCTGGTTTACCTTTTATTTTATTCTAAATACCCCCACAACTTCAGCTTCTCTTTACTTTCTTGGATGAATTTTATACCAATGTCATTTCTATACATGACTTTTGGGATAATAACTTTTTCTGCAATATCATAAACCTTATTACGTGCCTCTTCTACCGTATCTCCAATACCTGTGATATATCCAACATATCCATCCTGTCCAGATATTCGATATGTCCCATTTATGTCGCACATCACATCTTCAAAGTGTAGGTGGTTTTTTTCTTCTTCTGTTAGGTTTTCAAAATAAATTCCAATATTCTCATAAGCGTTTTCTGTTCTCGAAATACCTTTTGTGTATGGGAAAGGCGGTACTGCTAGTAATATCACAACACCATAACCATTTTTGTATTTTAAATTAAAGCTTTCTCCTTTAGCTATTGCTAATAAAAAATCAGCCCATTGGGAAACATGTATTTCTTGTTGCAGGTGTATTATCGGTGTACCAAGCCTTGTAGTCGCTTCAATTGCAAATATCCCTTTTTCATTGGCAATACAATTAATCTCAAAATCACCACGGAAATTTGCACTTTTTAAGAAATTTTCAAATGGTGATAATATTTTTCTAAATAAAAAATTATCTCTTTCTTCATACCAAGCAAGTGTCCCCATTTCGCTTGTTAATGGACCAATATCTCCAGGAAAAAATCTTTTATGTTCAAAATTTATTTCTGTTGGACCAATCCATTTTTCACCATTAAAATATCTTCCAACTCCAATCTCGACACCATCTATAAACTGGTGAAGGGTTACAGGGTGAGTATTTATCATTGGATCGTTTGCGTAGTTTTGTAGCACTGAAATAACGTCTTCTCCTGATTCCGTCTTTCCTATATAAGTAATATCTTTTGATATGTGATCGTTTTGTTTGATAACCCAACGCCCACCGTTATTTTGAACAAATTTTAGTGCTTCGTTTGGAGATGGAAAATCAAATAATTTTGTAGTTGAAATTCCATATCTTCTAAAAACCTCTTGACCATATTCTCTATTTATTTCAAGCTTTTCAGCCTCTGCGCTTCCGCCAAAAACATTAAAACCTTCTTTCCTTAAATAATCTTGATTTTCTCCGTATCCAATATCATCAAAAACGATCAAGCCATCTTCTTTTACCCAATCAAGTTCAAGCTCCCAATTTTCTGTTTTGGGAACAATACCGTCTAAGCTTTTTTTTGATTTTGGATTTTCTATAAAAAGTTTAACTTCGTTTCCTTCTGTGTATAGCTTTCGTGCGAGATCTCCGCCAATAAGATTTTTAGATACAAATAATATTTTCATGATATAATTTTACTATAATAAGTAAGCAAATACATAATGTATAGTTTTGATAACTTAAAAATGTGCGGAGATGCTGTTCCTGGTTTTTTGGGCCTGTTTGATTTTAGTATAGCGCCGAAACTTCTTTTTTATGCATACATACCAACTATTTTAATAGCAATGGTTTTTGCTATTATATCTGTTTATCGTGACAGGTTTTCTAAGTTATCGCTATCTTTTTTTTCAACAGCTTTATTTTTTTCACTTTGGCTTGCTAATGAAATAGTCCAATGGACAGCGGTCTATCATAAGACCATACTAGACAGCTGGAAAATTTCTATAGTTTTTGAGAGTTTGTTCTTTGCTTCAATAATTTTTTTAATATCTTATATTGTGGGAAAATCATTGTTCCTTCATAGATTAAAATATATAAATTTGGTTTTACCAATACTTTCTGTTTTTTTAATAAATAGTGATCTAAACATACTAAGTTATGATCAAGAGCTTTGCGAGGGTGTACCTGGTCATCTATGGAATGTTTTTTATGGAATTCAAACTCTTATGTTGATATTAGTCGGTATAATTGGTATTAAGAAGTTAAATCAAGAACCTCAAACAGATTCTTCCTATAAGAAAAAGGTTTTATTTGGTGTTTCTACACTATTCTCTATATTTTTATTTATTAATGTTGTAAGTGAGATAACGGGTGTTTACACTATTAACATAGCTATTCCTATTGGAATGGTTGTATGCGTCGTGCTATTTGCTCTAACTGCTGTTGAATATGAGTTGTTTTCTTTCAAATTTTACAGATCCGAAGTTTTGATTTATTCTTCTGTTGCCTTGGTCGGAAGCCTAATTTTTATTCCAGATGATTATTCAAAAAATTTAATAATTATAAGTACACTTTTTGCTCTTGTTTTGCTAGGAAAAACAATAACTTCAATAAATAAAAGAGAGGCTGTGCATGCTTTAAGTTTGGGTAATTTAAATAAAAAGCTAAAAGATTTAGATGAAAAGAAAAATGAGTTTCTTTCTTTAGCAACTCATCAATTGAGAAGTCCTTTAACTTCTATAAAGTGGGGCCTTGATTCTATAAAAAATAAATACAGTTTAGAAACAGTTACTCATCTCGAAAAAACCGCAGAAGATTTAATAGGAACTGTAAATGATCTTTTAGATATATCAAAAATAGAGCAAGGCGGCATGATTCTTAAAAAAGAAGAGTTTGATTTCCTGGATTTTATTGGCCGCGTCGTTGAAGAGTTTAAATTGTCTGCGGAGAAAAAGGGGTTAAAGATAAGGTTTGAGTTTGATCATGGGAATTATCTGATTCGCGGCGATGAAAACAAAATAAGACAAGTTTTTGTTAACTTGATAGACAACGCTATAAAATACACTTCAAAAGGCGAGATTCTGGTAAAGCTAGAACATTATCCTAAAAAGGCTGTTGTGCGTGTTATAGATACCGGTCCTGGTATTTCAAAAGAAGAACTAAATCTTTTGTTTGATAAATTTATACGTGGCGCTGCCGGCAAGGCTTCTTCTTCTGGTTCTGGTTTGGGTCTTTATTTGGCAAAGAAAATAGTAGATATGCACAATGGAAATATTTGTGCTCATTCTTCTGGTGTGGACAAGGGTAGTGAGTTTGAAGTTTCTTTGCCTTTAGTCAAATAAGTTTATTTTCTAGCTTTTATTTTAGCTTTTAGTTCCTGGGCGGCTTTTATGTACCCACCGTCTGTTCCGTCTATGAAATTTATATATTCTTTTTCTCTTTTATGGACATAGCAGGTGATGGTCGTAGATTCGGTACCAAAATGACCAAAAAGTATTTCACCACTTTTTTCTCTTCTTTGTAATTTTTTGAGCAACTCTTCTTTTTGTTTTTTGGTTCCGGCTATTATTGTTTTTAAAGCTCCGTCGATTTTTAGTGTATCTGTCGCAGTGGCAATATCTCCATGAATATAGTCTTCGTGGATTTGTATTGGAAGTTTGATGTTTGATTTAATATATACCTTGCTCAAGAAAGATTTAACCATCTGAAATCCGGTGTATAGAATATTTAATCTTCCATATTTTATTTTCGAAGCCTTTGAAAGAGTTTTAAAATCAGAGCTGTGTCCGATTTCTTTTTCTCCGACAGGATGCCTTCTTTTAAAAGAACCATAAACTTCTTCTATATCTTCTAGGATTTTTTTGTAAGTTATTGTTTGACCTTTTTGTTTTAATGGTTGAACTATCAAAACAAGAATGTTTTTTTTGTGTGACGGTGGCTCTATTTCGTTCCATCTACATTGAAGACCAGAAAGGTTTAGCTTCCTTTCTTCTCCTTCTTTTCTTGAAAGAAATCTTTTGTCGCTCTTGATGATTTTTTCTGCTTGAGCAAGTCCGACGCCTAAAAAGATTGCTTGAGTGTAATCTTCTACAATTTTTATTTTCGCAACTTTTAATCTGTGTCCGTATTTTTTAAGATTTTCTATAGAAATAGATCCAACACGAAGCGAAAGTTTGAAGTTGTATTTTGCATTGTTTCGGAGAGTTGTTAATGCCTCTAAAACTTCATCTAAAATTTTTCCTGGAATAACCATCGATGCGCCGTCGCCACCGTAAATAAAAGGAATTTCGATTCCGTATTTGTCTGCGACGTTTAGTGCGATGATAATCGAGCTGGCAGATATAATATTCATTTCTTTGTATTTGCCGTTGTTGAATTCGTCTGTTGAGTTTTCGATATCTGTGACAACTATGTGCCAGTCGTTCGGAACACTTTTAAAATACGACTCTTCTGTAAGAGCTTCTTCTAGCTGTGTTTTAATCACAGGAATTTGTTTGTAGAAATTTTCTGTGTTTATCATCTGGTTATATTATATCAGGGCAGGGGTGGAATTAACTGTGTATTTGTGGTAATCTGGTGTTCATACGGAGACGTGTCAGAGTGGTCTAATGTGCCTCCTTGCTAAGGAGGTGGGCTTTAATCGGCCCCGAGAGTTCGAATCTCTCCGTCTCCGCAAAAGTCGAGCAAAGCGAGAGTTTTGCGGAGACGAGCAAAATACATTTATGTATTTTGTGTGAGGATTCGAAAGACGGAGGCGGTATACAAGACGAGCGAAGCGAGTGCTTGTCGCCGAGTCCGGGGAGGAAGTTCTTAATAAATTATGATCCGCCATGGGCGGAGAAATAATTTATTTAGAAACTTGACCCCGAATCTCTACGTCTCCGCACCACATGGAGGATTGGGTGAGTGGCTTAAACCAGCGGTTTACTAAACCGCCGAGGGGTAAAACCCTCCGAGAGTTCGAATCTCTCATCCTCCGCATATTTTAACGCAGTGAAAAAGAGCCCTCTAGGCTCTTTTTGTTTGAGTATAAAACTAATATATAATCAAATCCATGGAAAATATTTCAACTTCGGTTATAGAATTGATGCAGTCTGTTTCATATCCTATAAAAATTCTAATATTATCCCTTTTTTCTTTTGCAGAAGGTTTGCCTGTTATCGGAACTATTTTGCCTGGTGGAACCATAGCCTTACTTGCCGGAGGACTTTCTTCGCAGGGTGTTTTGATTTCTCCTTTTGTTGTTGCTGTGGTTGTGGGTACGGCTGGGTTTTTGGGTGATATGGTTGGGTTTTTCCTTGGAAGAAAATTTAGAAATATTTCTTGGATATCAAATTTAGTAACTCATGAAAAGTACAAAAAATCTTGGGATCTTTTTGATAGGCATTTGGCAATGGTGACAATATTTGGAAAGCTTTTGCCTGTTGTTCGTTCGACACCTTCTTTGTTTGCTGCAATAAAAGGCGTGCGCACGAGAAGATATATGGTCTATAGTTTGATTGGTTCTTATCTGTGGGGGTTTGCTGGGGTTTATGCTGGAAATATTTTTACTCAATATTTCGGTCCAAAATTTATAGGGATCATCTTGGTTGTTTTAGTTGGTTCTGTTTTGGTAATTTCTATAAGAGCTTTAATAAAAAGAAAAATAAATTTGACCAAAGTTTAAATAAATGCGATAAATAGGTCTGAAAAAAACGAGCACCATGGAAGCAAGAGAAGAACTTACCCCGACAGAGTGGTTTTCTTTTCTTGAGAGAGAAGAGACCCGAGAATATGAGTGGAAAAGGATACTGGATAAATTCACTAACGACAGGTCTGCAATCCTTAACGCTTTTCTTGGTATGGAGGATGGTCAGGCAAAAGATGCCGTCGCAGTTCTTTTGGAGGACAGCTTTATGTATTTTCACCAAGAGCCTCAATACGAAGAGGCGATGCGTGTTGCAGGGACGGTCCCTCGTGACAGCGATATCATCTGAGTGGGGCGGGCCTTTGGTCCGCCCCTTTATTTTTAATGAGCTAATGTAAATCCATAAACTTTTTTAGCTCCAGCATTTTTCAAAATTTTCCTGGCCTCGAGAATGGTTGCGCCTGTTGTTGTTACATCATCTATTAAAATTAGAACTTTGTTTTTTATCTTATTTTTATTTTTAACTTCAAAAGAATTTTTAATATTATTTTTTCTTTCGTTTTTGTTCTTGATTTTGTTTTGGGATATATGGTTCGTCTTTTTGTATAGAATATTTGAATTTACTAAATCTTGATTTAAAGTTTTTGCTATAAATTCGGACTGATTGTAGCCTCTTTTGTTTAGACTTCTTTTTGTTATTGGGATTGGTATTAAAACAAAATCATTTTTTTTAATTTTATTTTTTTCTAGAAAAAAATCGAATTCTTTTATGATTTCATTTTCGAGGTCTTCTAACACAGAATGCTTTTTATTAAATTTTAAAAACCAAATAATTTTCTTAACATTTTTATCTCTGTAGTTAAATATCGGGTGTATAAAATCTTCGGGAGTGCTATATATCTTTGGTAGGTTTTTAATACATTTTTCGCAAATCCAAAAATCGCTTAACCCGCACCCTATGCATTTTTTAGGGAACAGGAAAAGTAATATTTTTTTATAGATTTTGTTTATTAACATTTAATATAATTTTACACAATTTATTTAAAATTACTCGTGGTATAATTGGAATATATGTCTAATCCACTTTCTTCGATTTTAGGAAAATTTAGCGGGCTTTTAAAAAGCAGTGGCGGCGATAGCGCTATCGGTGTTGATATTGGTTCTTCTGCTATAAAAATTGTTCAAATTAAAAAAGAAAAAGGTCGTGCGATTTTAGAAACTTACGGCTCTCTTTCTATTGGTCCATATGCAGAGGGTCAGGTGGGCCAGGTTGTTCCTGTCTCAGAAGAGGCCCTCGTTGCTGCCCTAAACGACTTGTTAAAAGAATCTAACTCCACAACAAAAAATGCCGCCGTCTCAATACCTGCGTCTAACTCTTTAGTTTTCCTTATGGAGCTTCCTCGAAATGTTTTAGAGAAAGATATATCAAGCATCATACAAACAGAATCAAGAAAATACATCCCTGTGCCCATAACAGAAGTTTCTTTGGATTGGTGGATAATACCTAAAAGACCAGAAGATGGATACACAGACGATTCGCCAAAACCTGCAAAACAAGATATCAATCAAGAATCAACAAAAGTTCTTGTTGCAGCTATTCATAATGACACTCTTGCAAAATATCAGGGTTTTATCAAAAACGCCAAACTCGAAACAGATTTTTTTGAAATAGAAATGTTCAGTAACTTAAGAGCTGTGATAGGTCAGGAACTGGGAACTATAATGATCGTAGATATTGGTGCATCAAAAACAAAAGTTTCGATTATCGATCGTGGTGTAATTCAAGATTTTCACATGGTTAATAAAGCATCTCAAGACATTACGATATCTCTGTCGACAGGACTTCAGATACCTTTTCAGGATGCAGAAGATAATAAAAAAAGATACGGTATTTTAGAAAATCCTAAATATCCTAAAGCAAAAGAAATTATAATATCAACACTTGAATATATATTTTTTGAAATAAATAATGTAGTATTAAACTATGAGAAAAAGTATAACAAGAGTGTTTCCAAAGTTATACTAACAGGTGGAGGTGCAATGCTGCCAGGGATTATGAATATTGCTCCTTCAAAATTCAGTACTGAAGTTGTTCTAGGTAATCCTTTTACAAAAATAGAAGCACCTGCTTTCTTGGAAAAAGTTTTAGCAGAATCAGGACCAGAATTTGGAGTTGCTGCGGGTCTTGCATTACGTAAATTAAGTTAATTATGGATAAAGAGTTTCAAACATCTTTTATACCGAAGAAGACAATAGTCGAATCTCCTAAGAGGGTTAGGAGCGGAGGTGGGATTATAAATCTCATATCTTTTATTGTTTTTGTTGCGTCTCTTTTATCTGCTGGCGGAGCTTATCTTTATAGAAATTCAGTAGAATCAGATATTGCAGAGTTTAAAAGATCTTTACAGATAGCTAAAAATCAATTTGAACCAAGCTTAATAGAAGAGCTTCAGGTTTTGGATAAAAGATTAAACGCAGCTACTACAATTTTAAATAAGCACGTCGCTGTTTCTCCTATATTTGTTTTACTCCAAGATATAACTCTACCAACTGTTAGATATTCTGATTTTACTTATGAAATAGATTCGTCTACAAGTCTTGTGAATATAGAAATGAAAGGTGAGGCAAAAGGTTACAACTTTATCGCTCTTCAAGCTGATTTATTTAGTGATAATAAATTTATAAAAAATCCTATCTTTTCTGATTTTATTTTAGATCAAACTGGAAACATAGATTTCAATCTTTCTTTTAGTGTAGACAAGTCTTTAATTTCTTATGAATCATTTATAGATAGAGAACAACCAACATTAGGAGATAATCAAATTTAGTTATGAGATGGCTTTTACCTTTAATTTTAATAGGTGGCGGTATAGCGGGCTTTTTGCTTGTGACTCAACCTATATATGAAGAAGCTTCTAATTTAAAAATAGAAGCTGATAAATACAACGAAGCTCTTTCAAATGCTAAAATTTTACAACAAGAAAGAGACAGGCTCACAGAAAAATTCAATAGTCTTAATCCAGAATATTTAGCTAGGCTTGAAAAAATTGTTCCAGACAGCGTGGATAATATAAAACTTATTCTAGAGATTCAAGAAGTTGCTCAGGAAAGGGGTATTTTGGTTAAAAATGTTGAGTTTGAACCAGAGCAGTTTTTAGAACAAGACCCAGCTCAAACAGAAAACAATACAACAAATCAAAGACAGCAAACTGGAAATTTAAGAAGACCTGGGGCTGTTAGTAATCTAGATTATGACGTTTACGATATCGAATTTTCTATAGAAGGCAAATATCCTGCTTTTGTTGAATTTATGAAGCTTCTCGAAAAGAGTTTGAGGGTTGTTGATGTTAGAGCTATTTCTTTTACACCTGGAACATCTGAAGATCGTGATAAAATATACACAGATAATTATCGATATACTTTTAGAATAAATACATATCGACTAAAAGATTTATGAGTAAAGGTTTAAAAACATTGTTAATATTTTTGATTATCGTTGTCGCTGGTGCGATAGCATATCTTCTTTTGGGAGAAGGTTTTTCTGTTCCAACTCCAACTCTTTCTTCGCCACTGCAAACAAGTACCGGTCAACCTGTTTCTGGTCTTCAAGAGCAAAATGTTCCAGACGTTGATGCAGATCAAATCGGCCAAGAGTTTTTAACTCAACTTTTAAACATAAGATCTATTAAATTAAGAGATGACATTTTCAGTAGTCCAGCTTTCATATCTCTAACAGATTTTACAATAGAGCTTAATCAGTTGGGTAACGAAGGAAGAGACAACCCATTTGCTCCTTTTGGTGTAGAAGGTTCTCCAATGACTGACCCTTCGCTTTCAATTGATTCATCAATTATAAATTCAACAGATTTTCAAGTTAATCCAGCATCACCTCAGTCTACATCTTCACAATCTCAAGGCGGCGTAATGTTTGGTCCAGGAAGTGTAGAGCCAACCCCTTCATTTAATGAATTAAATAACGGAGGTGTAAACAATAGTTAATTATGAGCTTTGTTAAAGAACTCGTTGATCAAGGTTTGATATCTGATACCAAGTTACAGTCTTTAATGAAGATTGCCGACGAAAAGTATGGTGGTGACATATATCAAGCCATATATAAAGAAACAGACCTTAATCAAGAGGCTATTTTGGATTTAAAAAGTAAATACTTTGGAATTCCAAAATTTTCTTTAGGTGGCCAAAAGCTAGATTCTTCTTTGCTTAATTTTATACCCGAAGAATCTGTCGTTCAGTATAAGATTGCGCCAATCGGTTTCTCTGACAGTGTTTTAAATGTTGGAATAGTGGACCCTTCAAATACTCGCGCAGTTGATGCATTGCAGTTTATTTCTTCTAAAAACGGAACTCCTTTTAAATTGTTTGTTATTTCTGACGCTGATTTTGCTGCGGTGATTGAAAATTATAAAGGTCTTGGTGGAGAAGTTGATTCTGCGTTATCTGACCTTGATTCTGAGTTAACAAAAGCAGACGAGAGTTTAAACAAGAAAGAAAACGAAACAGAAATAGATAAAAAGAAAATCGTCGAAGAGGCTCCTATAATTAAAGTCGTGGCTGTTATTTTGCGTCACGCCGTAGAAGGTAGAGCGTCAGATATTCATATCGAAAGTACCGGAGAAAAAGTAAAAGTTCGTTTCCGTGTTGACGGAGAACTTCATACGTCTCTTACACTTCCAACAAAAGTTTATAGTGGGGTTGTCGCTCGTATAAAAATCTTAGCGAAGCTTCGTCTTGATGAAAAAAGAAAACCTCAAGATGGTGGTTTTTCTGCAAAAGTTAACGGAAGAAAAGTTGATTTCCGTGTTTCAACATTTCCAGCCTATTATGGAGAAAAAGTTGTGATGCGTATTTTGGATACAGAAAAAGGTATTAAAACTCTGGAAGACTTAAACCTAAGAGAGGAGCACTACGATATGATCAAAGAGGCTCTTAATGCTCCATACGGAATTATTTTGATCACAGGTCCTACTGGTTCTGGTAAAACTACTACTCTTTATGCGATGCTAAATGCATTAGACAAAGAAGGTAAGAATGTAGTTTCTTTGGAAGATCCAGTTGAATATGTAGTTGACGGAGTGAGTCAATCTCAAGTTATGCCTGAGATTGGTTACACTTTCGCATCCGGACTTCGATCGATTTTGCGACAAGATCCAGACGTTATATTGGTTGGAGAAATTCGAGACAAAGAAACAGCAAAACTTGCAATACAAGCCGCTCTTACTGGGCACTTGGTGCTTTCAACTCTCCACACCAACAATGCCGCTGGTGTTATTCCTCGTCTTATCGACATGGAAGTTGATCCTTATCTTATCGCGCCAACGCTTCGACTTGCTATGGCTCAACGTCTGGCAAAAGCTACATGTGAAGATGCCAAAAAAGAAGTTCCATTAGACGAACCAACTAAGGCTATGCTTTCAGAGCAGTTTAAGGATTTACCAGAACAATACAAATCAAAGTTAAACATAAAAAATACAATGCTCCAGACTGTTCCATCAAAGACTTGTCCGTCTGGAACACGTGGGAGGGCCGCTGTGTTTGAAATGTTCCCAATAGATAAAGATATTGAAAAAATAATCTTAGAAAATCCAACAGAACTTGGCATACAGAAAATGATTAGAGAGAAAGGAATGCTTTCAATGAAAGAGGATGCGATATTAAAATCATTACGAGGCGATATCCCAATGCAAGAAGTTTATAATTTTTAATTAATTTTATGGATACAAATCAAAAACTCTCAAAAATAATAGAAGACGCTATAGTGGCAGGAGGATCAGACATTCATCTTTCTTCTGGGCGTATTCCTGCAATGCGCGTTAATTCTGTTTTGGTAAATATTGTAAATCAAAATTCAATAACTCAAGCTGAGATTTTTGACTTCCTTAAAATAATGGTTGAAGACGAAAAAAGCCTTAAAAGATTTTTGGATGAACAAGAGCTAGACTTCGCATATGATTTTAAGCCAGGGGTGCGACTTCGAGGAAATGCATTTTTTCAAAAAGGTGAGATATCGATAGCTCTTCGTATTATTCCTCACGTAAAAACTTTTAAAGAATTAAATCTTCCAGAACAACTAAGTCAGTTCGCGTACAAAAAACAAGGTTTCTTTTTGGTGGTTGGCCCTGTTGGACAGGGCAAGTCAACAACAATGGCTGCGATAATCGACACGATTAACAAAGAGAGAGCCGAACATATAATCACAATAGAAGAACCTATTGAGTATATTTTTGAATCTAAAAAATCTATAATAGATCAAAGAGAGGTTGGTATTGATACAAAAAGTTTTGAATCAGCGCTAAAATCGGCATTCCGTGAAGACGCAAACGTCTTGATGATTGGAGAAATGAGAAGCCCGGAAACTATTTCTGCTGCCGTAACCGCTGCTGAAACAGGCCACTTTGTGATATCAACACTTCACACCAACAATGCGTCTCAGACTATAGACCGTATTATAGATTCTTTCCCTGGTGCTCAGCAGTCTCAGATTAGAAACCAATTAGCTAGCTCTCTTCTTGGAATATTTTCTCAACGTTTAGTGCCTCGTGTTTCCGGAGGGCTTGTTCCTGCTTATGAACTTTTGATTAATACAAAAGCTACAGCAAACCTTATAAGAGAGGGTAGAACTCACGAAGTTGATATGTTAATAGAAACTGGCTCAGAACATGGGATGATAGATATGAATCACTCTTTGGTTGAGCTTGTAAGAAAAGGTGAAATATCTGTAGATGACGCTAGAAGATTTTCTCTTAACCCTAAAGCTTTTGATAATTTACTATAATACTTTACAATTAAGTTATGCTTTTTAAATACACAGCTCTAGATAAAAATGGAAAAAAGACTCAAGGCGAAATAGACGCCTTGAATAAGACTGTGGCAATTTCTGCTCTTCAAAGAAGAGATCTTATTGTTGTGACAATAAAAGGTGACGAAGATAGATCTATATTAAAAGCATCTTTTTTTGATAGAGTTCCGTTAAAAGATGTTGTTATTGCATCAAGACAACTTTCTACACTTTTCACCGCAAACGTTTCTGCATTAAAAGCATTCACTCTTTTGGCATCTAATGCTGAAAATAAAATGCTAGCAAGTCAGCTTCAAAGAATAGGTGACGACTTGCAAGCCGGCTCTTCTATCTCAGACGCTTTGGGCAAATTTCCAAACACCTTTTCGTTGTTTTATGTAAACATGGTAAAAGCCGGAGAAGAATCTGGTAAATTAAACGAAACTTTTCAATATTTGGCTGACTATTTAGACAGACAATACGCCCTAACTTCAAAAACAAGAAGTGCTTTGATATACCCAGCTTTCGTGGTTGTTGTGTTTATTGCTGTGATGCTTTTGATGTTTACGATGGTTATACCAAACCTATCTCAGCTTCTAGTTGAATCTGGTCAAGAGATTCCTTTTTATACACGAATAGTTATAGGTATTAGTAATTTTATAATAGATTACGGAGTGTTTATCGCGATTGCTCTTATTTTAGGTGCAGTTTATGTTCTTTGGTTTAGGAGAAATGATTCAGGAAAAGAATATATAGACAGGATGAAACTAAGTATTCCTGTTTTAGGAGATTTGTATAAAAAAGTTTATCTTTCTCGTATATCGGATAACTTAAATACAATGCTTTCTTCTGGTATTTCCATAATTCGTTCTATAGAGATAACAAGCGAAGTGGTGAACAATTACGTTTATAAGGGAATTCTTAACGAAACAAAAGAAGATGTAAAATCAGGAAGTTCTCTTTCAAACGCTTTAAACAAACACAAAGAAATACCGCAGATTATGATTCAGATGGTGCAGGTGGGTGAAGAGACTGGGTCTTTGGGTTCTATACTTAAAACCCTCGCAGAGTTTTATAGGCGAGAAGTAGACGACGCCGTTGATACGATGATCGGACTTATCGAGCCTGTTATGATCGTCGGGCTTGCTGTTGGTGTAGGTATCTTGCTTACTTCTATTCTTATTCCGATTTACAATATCGCAAGTTCTATTTCTTAAAGATATGCCGGCTCGCTTCGTTCGCCGGCACGACCCAAGATTTCCACAGATTTACCAAAAAACGCTTTCGTCTTTTAAAATCGTGTTATAATTAAATTGTTTAAAAATTATTAAAACTAAATATTATTTATGAATAGAAAAAGTTTACAAAAAGGTTTTACATTGATTGAGCTTTTGGTGGTTGTTGCCATCATTGGTATTCTTTCAGCTATCGTTCTTGTTTCTCTAAACAGCGCGAGAGAAAAGGGTAGAGATGCATCTGCAAAAGGAAGTATGTCTTCAATTAGAGCTGCTGCTGAAATTTATTTTGATACAAATAACGTTTCTTATGCTGGGGTTTGTGCTTCTCCAGACGTACTTTCTCTTATAGCTGCTGCAGAGCGTCAAACATCAGGAACTGTTAATTGTACGGAGAGTGACGATGCTTTTGCTGCAAGTATTGCACTAAATACATCACCAAATGTTTTCTGTGTAGATTCAACTGGTTTTGCTGGAGATTTTGATTCTCAAGGAAACCAAGTTATTGATCAAGGTTCAGCTACCTCTTGTCAAACTAACTAAATTATTTCCAAAACCCCCGCTTCGGCGGGGTTTTTGTTTTGGGTTTTCCAGTTGAAAATTATTTTATTTCTATTTATCAATATATAATTAAGCCATGGGATTAATTTATATTTTAATTTTTGTCTTTGGTGCGATAATCGGAAGTTTTTTGAACGTTGTTATCGACAGATGGAATACTGGCGTAGGGCTCGGTGGCAGATCAAAATGCGACGCAACAGGTAAACCTTTAGCATGGTATGAACTTATACCTATTGTTAGTTATATTCTCCAAGGTGGTAAATCGATACACTCTAAAACTCCACTTTCTATTCAGTACCCACTAGTTGAGATGGCTACAGGGTTTGTTTTTGTTTTAATTTTTTTAAAATTCTGGCCACTTGCGTTTCGTTTTCCGCCAGATTTTATGTTCGGTCTTTTGTTTAACTTTATAATCTTCAGTATTTTAACCATAATATTTGTTTACGATTTAAAGCATAAAATAATCCCAGACTTTTTTGTTTGGATTTTTAACTCATTGGTTTTATTAAATGTTTTAGTGTTTTATCCAAATATTTTGCATATTCTTGCGGGGCCGATAGTTGCTTTGCCGCTTTTTTTGCTTTGGATTGTGTCAAAAGGTAGGTGGATAGGTTTTGGTGATGTGAAATTTGCTTTAGGTATGGGGTGGATGCTCGGTATTTCTTCAGGCTTTTCTGCACTTCTTATATCTTTTTGGATTGGTGCTTTGGTCGGGATAGTTCTGTTGCTTTCAAAAATTTTAAAGAATCACGAAATCCCCTTTGCACCATTTTTAATTATCGGAACATTCTTAACTTTTTTGTATAATATAGATATGCAAAGCGTCGGTTTGTTTTTCATGAACTTAATCTAAAATGAAAATTTTCAAATTTAAAAATCACAATAAAGGAATGACGTTTATCGAGCTCATAGTTGTTATTGGTATTTTCGCTGCTATTTCTGGAACGGTTCTTTTTAACTATAGAGATTTTAGCGACGGTATTAAATTACAAAATCTTTCTCAGGAAATAGCTCTTCAGGGCAAGCGAGCACAAACCTTGGCTTCGCAAGGTAGAAGACCTGTTTTATCAAACGCTCAAAGTACAAACGGTATTGATAATTTTTTACCTTTTAATTGGGTTTCTAGTTATGGTATTGCTTTTGATTCTAATTTTCAAGATCGCTTTATCTTTTATTTTAATAGTCCTGAATATTATTTTGATCAAACTTTAACAGATGGAACTCCTGACGAACTAAGGGTAAATAGGTCTTTAGACTTTTTTGATTTTGCTGATGGTAACTATCAAGCTGGCTGCGGTTCTGCAACTTCTGAGTGCCTCGAAGAGTTTTTGATAACCGATGGTTCGAGAATCGATCTTATATGTGCGAACAGTGAGCCTGTGGGCCCAAACGCTGACCCTGAATGTACCGAAGGTGTACTTTTAAACACTCTTCACGTTTCTTATACTAGACCGTTTCTTGAAAGTTATATTTTAGGTGACGACGGTAGCGGGCTTTCTGAATTAGCATATGCTTTTATTAGAGTTACGACTCAAGACGGCGACCAAAAAAGATATATTACATTTTGGAATACTGGACAAATTTCAGTTAATTAAAAATGAAAATAAAAAATACAAAAAATAATAAAGGATTTACTTTGATAGAGGTGATGATATCCGTCGGTCTTTTTACTGTTATTATGATTATCGGTATTACTGCTATTTTGGGTGTTAATAATACATATAGAAAATCTAGAAGTATGCGCGCCGCTATTGATAACCTGAGTTTTATAATGGAAGATATGTCTAGAAATATTAGATTGGGATATTCTTATCGATGTCTTGATTCAATAGAAGTTGTGCCAACGGAAATAGAAGAACCTCGTGATGGTTTTGGATGTAAGGGTATCGCGTTTGAACCGTTTTGGGACCCTGTCTCTGGTGACTCAGGAGATCAGGTTATTTATTATATTTTTGAAGATCCCAATACCGGTATCGGAAGTATATTTAAATCTGATGCCGGAGGGGTCGATGGATCTTTTTCTCCTATGAATTCTTTGAATGTAGATATCGACCCTATAAAATCATCATTTTTTATTGTTGGAGCAGAGTCTGATAGCGATTTCACTCAGCCTTTTGTGGCTATAAATTTATCTGGAGTAGCTAGTTCTTCGAGTCAGTCAACAGATTTCAGTCTTCAGACATTTGTCACTCAAAGATTATTAGACGCACCTTTAAATCCATAATTATGAAATTTTTTAAATTTAAAAAAGAATCAGGGTTTACTTTGGTTGAAACGCTTGTTGCGATAGCTATTTTTGCAACCGCCATTACTGGGCTTATTGTTATATCGGGAAGAGGTATAAACGACAATGTATTTGTTAAAAATAAATTAACAGCTTCTTATCTTGCTCAGGAGGGTGTGGAAATTATTAGAATGATGAGAGACAATGCCGCTTTGGCTAACCCATCTTCTGATTATTGGGAAAACTTTATAAACAACATAGATGTTTGTTATTCGCCGGATGGAACAGACGTGTGTTGGGTTGACCCCGCTGGTCCTTCTATTGGTCCTTGTGATAATCAAATCTGTGAAAACTTGGGGTACGATGAATATACTGGTATTTATGGATATGGATTTGAAGAATCAATATTTAATAGAGAGGTAAGAGTCGTTCCTGTGGAAGATTACGAAGAGATTTTGATTATATCTGACGTTTCTTGGACCCAGGGTAGCAATACCTACAAGACTTCTTATCAGTATAATCTTTTAAATTGGGTTTATTAACATGAATTTTAAATATCAAAAAGATAAAGGTTTCGTCGCACTGTTCACTGTTTTGTTAGTGAGTGTTATTTTAGCAATGGCTGTCGGCATCGCTTCTATTTCTTTGAAAGAAATCGTTCTTTCTTCTTCTGCTTCAGAAGGAAACAAGGCTTTTTATGCTGCTGATTCTGGTATTGAATGCGCTCTTTATTTTGACAAGATTAATCTTGTGCCTGGAACCCTTCTTCAGAGTTTGGTCTGTAATGGAAATAATTATATTTTAGTAGATGGTTTCCCTGATCCTGGTCCGACAAGTAATAGTTTAACAGACGAAGTTTATAATTTTGCTATACCTTTTGGAGCAAACGATGAACTTTGTGCTGATATTCAAGTTGAGAGAGCTATTATTGGAGAGGTTTTCTCTACAAGAATAGAATCAAAAGGAAGTAATGTTGCCTGTGATGATGATAGTAATCCTAAAAAGGTTGAGAGATCTATTAGAGTTACTTATTAATTTAAATAAAAGCCCGGCGAATGGGTGCTCGCACCCATTCGCCGGGCTTTTATTTTTAGTGTAAAATAGGTTTATTATATGGACAAAAAACAAGCCGAAAAACGTATAAAAAACCTTCGAAAAGAGATAGAAAAGCATAATTTTCTATATCACACAAAAGACGCCCCGGAGATTTCTGACCAGGCTTATGACGCGCTCGTGCGTGAGCTTTTAGATTTGGAAGCGAGTTTTCCAGAATTTAAAAAAGAAAGTCCTACACAAAAAGTTGGCGGAAAAATTCTAGAAGGTTTTGAAAAAGTTCGACACGCCGTGTCTCAGTGGTCGTATGACAACATTTTTGGCTTTGACGAGCTTTTGGCCTGGGAGGAAAAAATAAAAAGATTTATAGAAAAAGAAGGAGTTCAAAATGAAAAACTGGAATACATTGTTGAGCTTAAAATCGATGGTCTAAAAGTTGTTTTGACTTATGAAGAAGGTGAATTTGTTTTGGGTGCTACTCGGGGCGACGGAGAAGTTGGTGAGAATATAACTGAAAATCTAAAAATGGTTAAAAATATTCCACACAAAGTTTTTTCAAAAGAAAAATTTGTTGCAGTTGGCGAAGCTTGGATTAAAAAATCTGATTTGTTTAAGATAAATAAAGAAAGAGCAAAAGAAGGTTTACCAGAATATGCAAATCCGCGTAACTTGGCTGCCGGGACACTTCGTCAGCTAGACACTTCTTTTGTGGCGAAAAGAGATTTGCAGACATTTGTTTATGATATTGAATTTCCACAAAAGCGGGCAGACGATAAATTAAAAACTCATGAAGATGAACTTGTATTTTTAAAAAAGCATGGGTTTAATGTAAATCAAGATTTTGCTTTATGTAAGAGTGTCGAAGAGATAGAAAAAGTTTACCAAGCTTGGGTTAAAAAACGCGACAAACAAGAATTCGGAATTGACGGTTTGGTTATAAAAATAAACTCAAAAAAGATTTGTGAGGCTTTGGGTTACACAGCCAAAGCTCCACGCTTTGCTGTGGCGTATAAATTTCCGGCAGAAGAAGTGACTACTAAAGTTTTAGATATAAATGTCCAGATTGGTCGCACCGGAGCGCTTACCCCAGTTGCACATTTAGCGCCCGTTTTGGTGGCGGGTTCGACGGTCTCTCGTACTACACTCCACAACCAAGACGAGATAGATAGGCTCGATGTGCGAGTTGGTGATACTGTGATAATCCGAAAAGCAGGAGATATAATCCCAGAAGTTGTTTCTGTTTTGAAAAATCTCCGCACGGGAAGTGAAAAGAAATTTAGTATAGAAAAATTTGCAGAAAAGCATGGATGGGAAATAGTGAAAGAAAAAGTCGGGAAAGATTTGTCGGCTGCTTGGTATATAAAAGATAAAAATAATATCGCTATTAAAAAAGAAGAGATAATTCATTTCGTTTCTAAAAAGGGTATGAATATTGTCGGGCTTGGAGACAAGATCGTGGAATTTTTGATGGACGAAGGCTTGGTGATGGAGAGAAAAGATATTTTTGAATTAGAAGCGGGGGATTTAGAAGGATTTGAGGGCTTTAAAGAAAAATCAATCCAAAATCTTTTAAATGCGATAAAAGATGCAAGAGAAGTCGAGCTCCATAAATTTATTTATTCGCTTGGTATTCGTCATGTGGGTGAAGAGACGGCGGAGCTTTTAGCAAAAAGATTTAAGACTTTTGAAGGTTTTAGAAATGCAAAAAAAGAAGATTTAGCAGAGGTGGACGGAGTGGGGGAAGTGGTCGCCGAGTCTGTCGTGAGCTGGTTTTCTGATAAAGACAATATTTTACAAGTTGAAGGACTTTTGCCGTTTTTGAAAATTAAAATTTTGAAATCAGGCGGTGATAAACTATCGGGACTTACTTTTGTTTTAACTGGCACACTTTCAAATATGTCTCGTGACGAGGCTAAGAAAAAGATAAAAGATCTGGGTGGAAAAGTCGCAAACTCTGTTTCTAAGAATACCGATTATGTCGTTGCTGGTGAGGATCCAGGATCAAAACTCACTGACGCGGAGAGATTGGGGGTGAAAGTTATCAATGAAAATGATTTTTTAAGACTTATATAAATCCTTTCAAAAAAGCTGTTTTTAGGGTAATATTTGGGCATGACAAACGAAGATATTTTAAAGCTGGGCGAGCTTGCTAAAATCGAAATTAAGCCAGAGGAAATCGAATCTTTTAAAAAAGACTTCGAATCTATTTTGGGATATATAAAGCAAATAGAGTCTGTAGATGTGGGCGATGTTTCGCCAAGTTATTTAACAGAAAATATAGCAAGAGAAGATGTGTCAAAAAATACACCAGGAGAGTTTTCTTCTGATTTACTTTCTTCTGCGCCAAACACCGAAAATGGATTTATTAAAGTTAAGAAAATTCTGTAATACTTTATGATAGATCTTAAAAAACTCACAATTAAAAAAGCACAAGACGGTCTACGGAACAAAGAATTTACTTCTTTGGAGTTGACGAATGCCTATATCGAGGAAATAAAAAAGACGAACGAAAATATAAATGCGTATTTAGAAATTTTTGAAGATGCGATAGATCAGGCAAAAAAAGCAGATGAAATAATTTCAAAAGGCGAATCAAAAACTTTGACCGGTGTTCCTCTGGCAATAAAAGACAACCTGCTTTTTAAGGATCACAAAGCAGGAGCCTCTTCTAAAATTTTAGAAGGATACTTTTCGACTTATGATGCGAAAGTTATAGAAACCCTAAAAGAAGAAGGCGCTGTGATAATCGGTCGAACAAATATGGATGAGTTTGCCATGGGATCTTCTACAGAAACTTCTGCTTATGGGATTACAAAAAACCCGAAAGCTCCGCATACAGTTGCAGGGGGTTCGTCTGGTGGTTCAGCAGCCACTGTGGCAGGCGATATGGCTCTTTTTTCACTCGGATCTGATACAGGTGGATCTATCAGACAGCCTGCTGGATTTTGCGGTATTGTCGGACTAAAACCTACATATGGAACTATTTCTCGAAGTGGTCTTATGGCGATGGGTTCATCACTCGATATTATTGGACCTTTTACAAAATCTGTAGAAGATGCAGAAATTGTTTTTAATACTTTAGCAAAAGAAGATGCGAAAGACAGTACATGTGTTTTAGAAAAAGACAGAATTTGCGAAAAGAAGGAGGTTAAGAAAATCGGTGTGCCGAGAAGTTTTTTAAAGGGTGAAGGAATAAATAAGGAAACGCTTGAGAATTTTGAAAAAAGTTTAGACAAACTTCGCGGGCTTGGATATGAAATCGTTGATATTGATATTCCGCTTATGGAATATTCTTTGGCTGTTTATTACGTTTTGATGCCTGCTGAAGTTTCTACAAATCTTTCTCGTTTTGACGGTATACGATACGGGCTTTCTATTTCTGGAAAAGATGTTGCTGAATCATACAAGAAAACAAAAGAAGCTGGATTTGGAAAAGAGGCAAAGCGAAGAATCTTGCTTGGGACTTACGTTCTGTCTCATGGATACTATGACGCCTACTACAACAAGGCTGTAAAATTACGACACAAGATTACAGAAGAAATGAAAAAAGTTTTCAACGAGGTTGATTTGATAGCGACTCCAACAACACCGTCACCAGCATTCGCGCCTGGTGCAAAAGCAAGTCCTTTGGAAATGTATCTTTCAGATATTTTTACAGTGCCGGCAAATATTACTGGCGTGCCTGCAATCTCAATACCAGCTGGAAATTCTTCTGAAGGATTACCTCTAGATATACAATTCATGGCTCCACATTTTGGGGAAAAACTATTATTTGAAGTTGGAAAGAAATTTGAGGTAAAATAGAATCATGCAATCTTTAAACATAGAATATATTTTTCAGAAACTGTATAAACTAATCACAGAAGGTTTTTCTGCTGGTCCAGGAACTGGCGAGATTAAAAACTTTGTAAATATTGTTGATAATATTTTAACTTTTATTTTTTCTATTATTGCAATAATAGCTATCACTGTTATTTTGTACGTGATAGTTAGAAAAATGGAGATGTCTCAAGAAAAGGCGAAAAAGCTAAGTCGCCCACTAGAAGCAGATATTGAACCAATGAGAAAAAATGACAGATGGCAAAAGGTTTTAGATCATGTTTATTCGCAAAATCCATCTGATTGGAGGTTGGCGATAATCGAGGCCGATACTATTTTAGAAGAGATGGTGACGCGAATGGGATATAAAGGTGATAACTTGGGAGAAAAATTAAAATCTGTTGAGCCTTCAGATTTCAATACCTTGCAAGATGCTTGGGGGGCTCACAAAGTAAGAAACAAAATTGCCCATGAGGGTTTGAACTTTCAAATTGACCACAGAGAAGCAAAAAGAGTTATCGCTTTGTTTGAAAAAGTTTTTAAGGAATTTGAGTTTATTTAGTTTTGTGGAGCCAATGACCGGGATTGAACCGGTGACCTCACCCTTACCATGGGTGTGCTCTACCAACTGAGCTACATTGGCAATAGTGACATATTAAAACAAAAATCTTATAAAAACCAGCTTAAAATATAAAAACTCTCAAAAGAGGGTTTTTATATTTTGTATTACTAAACTCCTAAACGGGGCTTCTTTTTGCGCGATTGACGGGACTTGAACCCGCAACCTCTCCCGTGACAGGGGAGTGCTCTAACCAAATTGAGCTACAACCGCATTATTTCTAACGTCGCAAGTTTATCATAAAAATGACATAAATAGCAACACCGAAATTGTGTCGAGGGTGGGAGTCGAACCCACGACCTTAGCGTTATGAGTGCTACGCTCTAACCATCTGAGCTACCCCGACAATGAAATAAAATTAACACAGATTTGTTATTTTTTCAAGGAATTTCTATGAAAAAATAAAATATTGCAAAAAGTTTAAAAATATGTAGAATTAATAGCACTGTTGTTTAGTTTCGATCAAGAAATTAAATAGTAATATAGCGGGGTAGAGCAGTGGTAGCTCCAATCCTGACTATAGCGCGAATAGTCTGAATAGGTTTTCGTGAAGAAGTTAAGCAAAGTTAAATAATCATATAGCGGGGTAGAGCAGTGGTAGCTCATCAGGCTCATAACCTGAAGGCGGCCGTTCGAGTCGGCCCCCCGCAACAAATAAGCAAAACACCCGAAAGGGTGTTTTGCTTTACTTTTTTATTAATTTAAGTAAAGTTTAGATAAACGAAACCTTTACAGACATGGCTAACGGCTCAGCACATATCACAAGCCAAGGGGCAAAGAATGAATTTGAAAAAGCTCTCAATGAATTAACGGGCGATCACTTTGCTCGAACATCATCCTTCTTCGTTGTTATCGGGGTTATAAAAGGTGAAAAAGGGAAGCTTTTTGCAGAAGTCCTTTCATCTTTTACAATAAGGAAATCTGGACATCAGCGATTCTATTGTTTCCAAAAGGTGACAAAGACGAACATCAGTGTGATCGCTAGTCTTGCAACTATCCCGGGGTGTATTGGTGTAATATCTGTTGGTTTGCCAGACAAGGAAATTGTGATCCTGAAGGAATGGCTCACCAAAGGTAAGGTTTGGGGGGATTATGTACACTTGAGCAAAGAAAGGTTTGTCACGCCTTCTACGCTTAAGGCTGGCATGTCGGCCCTACTCAGGCTTACCTTCGAAGACGAACTGATGGCCCTGGTCGAATGACCAGGGCTTTCTTCTTTTCTGCATTCTGGTAAAGTATTATCAATGAACAAAGACGAAATATTATCTAAAATACAAAAACTAGAAGAGGAGATGAATTCTTCAACTTTTTGGCAAAACAAAGAAAGAGCTCAGTCTGTGATAAAAGAAATTCAATCTTTAAAAGATGGACTCGAAGGTCTTTCGAGGTACGACAAAAAAGATGCTATCTTAACTATTTTTGCAGGGGCTGGAGGTGACGATTCAGAGGATTTTGTTCGAATACTCTATGAAATGTATTCTAGATTTTTTGATAAGAAAAATTTTTCACAAAAAATTATTTATGAAAATAAAAACGGAATGAATGGGTATAGAAGCATATCTGTCTTAATTACTGGTAAAAATGCTTACGGAACTCTTAAAAAAGAATCCGGAGTTCACAGACTTGTTCGAATTTCTCCTTTTAATGCAAATGGTAAAAGGCAAACATCTTTTGCGATGGTAGAATTTTTACCTGTAGTGGAAGATAAAAATGATTTTGTTATACCTAAAGAGGACTTAGAAGTTTCTTTTGCGCGAAGTTCTGGTCCTGGCGGGCAAAATGTAAACAAAAGAGATACTGCTGTTCGTTTAACTCACGTACCGACAGGTATTTCTGTTCACGTAGAATCTGAAAGAACTCAGGAGGCAAACAGGGAAAAAGCCGAAAGTATGATCAAGGGAAAGATCATAAAGATATTAGAAGAAGAAAAGAAAAATTCTATTGGGGAACTTTCCGTTTCTAAAACGACAGAGAACGAATGGGGTAGCCAGATCAGGTCTTATGTTTTTCATCCATATCAAATGATAAAAGACCATCGAACAGGCGTAGAAATAAGAGATATCGATAAAGTTCTAAAATCTGGGGAAATCGACGAATTTATTGAGGCAGAAAGGGATATTTAGGGTATTTCTGTGGATTACGATATTTTGGTATAATATTTATCATGATACGTTTTGAAAATGTTACTAAAATTTACCCAAACGCGGGCGAACCTTCTTTAGAAGATGTCAGCTTTGAAATAAAAGAAGGAGAGTTTGTTTCTATTGTCGGACACTCTGGTGCAGGAAAGACAACACTCGTAAAACTTTTATTGGGTGAAGAAAAACCAACAAGAGGAAATATATTTTTTGAAGAAGTTGAAGTTGGTAAATTAAAACCAAGTAAACTTACAAACTTAAGAAGAAGAATCGGAACAGTGTTCCAGGATTTTAGACTTTTGCCAAACAAAACCGCTTACGAAAATATCGCGTTTGCGATGGAGTCTGCCGGCAAAACAGACGAAGAGATAGAATCAGACGTGCCACACGTGCTTGATCTAGTTGATCTTGGATCAAAAGCTTTTCATTTTCCACATCAATTATCTGGTGGAGAAAAGCAGCGCCTTTCTATTGCTCGTGCGATTATAAACAACCCAGAAGTTGTTGTTGCCGACGAGCCAACAGGGAACCTAGACCCCGTTAACACATACGAAGTAGTTCATATATTAAAGAAAATAAATAGTCTTGGAACTACTGTTATTTTAACAACTCACAACAAAGGGGTTGTTGATGCTATACACAAAAGAGTTATAACACTAGAAGATGGAAAGGTTATAAGAGATGATGAAAAAGGTAAATATATAATTTAATCAATATGAAAGTTTTAGATTTAAAAAGAATAGTAAGAGGTGGTTTTCTAAATTTCGTCAGAAACGGATTTGTTTCTCTTTCTTCTGTTTTAGTGATGACTATCACTTTGTGTGTGATAACAATAATTATTTTCTCTCAAGCCGTATTGAATTTTTCATTAAGCCAGCTCCAAGACAAAGTAGACGTAACTGTATTTTTTACTGTTGGCGCATCTGAATCTGAAATCTTAGGAATTAAAAATCAGTTAGAAGAGTTGCCAGAAGTTGCGGGTGTTGAGTATATTTCTGCCGAACAAGCTTTAGAGAATTTCAAAAAAAGACATGAGACTGACTATCTGACTCTACAGGCTCTCGAAGAGCTTGACGAAAACCCGCTCGGAGCAACTTTGAATATCGAGGCCGTTGAAGCCTCCCGTTATGAACAAATAGCGAATTTCCTAGAAGATGGAGATATTCTCGCAAGCAACCAAAGGGTGATAATCGACAAGATTAACTACTTCCAAAACAAGCTTGTTATAGACAGACTTATATCTATTACAGAAGGCGCAAAAAGACTCGGACTTGGTATAACTTTTGTCCTAGTTCTTATTTCTGTAGTTATTACATTTAATACATTAAGACTAACGATTTATATAGCGCGAGAAGAAATCGGCGTTATGCGTGTGGTAGGTGCGGAGAATCACTATATCAGAGGGCCGTTTATGGTTGAAGGGATGATATATGGACTTGTGTCGGCTTTCATTACAATGCTTTTCTTTTATCCAATATCTCTTTGGCTTGGTGCGAACATGACAGACTTTTTGGGTATAAATCTTAACTCATACTATTTCTCAAACTTCTTCCAACTTTTGATCATAAACGCAGTTTTCGGAATGCTTTTAGGGGTTATCTCAAGCTTTTTGGCAACCCGCGCTTATCTTAAAAAATAATCTTTAAAACATGGCAGACAAAAAATCTAGAACTAAATACATTTTTGTTGTTGGAGGGGTAATGTCTGGAGTGGGTAAAGGAGTCACCACTGCTTCTATTGGGACCATTTTAAAGAGTAAAGGTTTCCGAGTTAGTTTAATAAAAGCTGATCCGTATCTAAACGTAGATGCGGGGACAATGAACCCCACCGAACACGGTGAGGTTTTTGTTATGGACTCTGGACTTGAAACTGACCAAGACATGGGGAACTATGAAAGGTTTTTAAATCAAACATTGCCAAAAGAAAATTACATGACAAACGGAATGGTTTTTAAATATGTTATCGACAAAGAAAGAGCGCTGGGCTACAAAGGTAAATGCGTTGAGCCGACATATCATATAACCGAAGAAATTCTAAGAAGAATAAATGAATCTGTAAAAAAGACAAATGCAGAAATCGTGGTGGTGGAAATTGGTGGAACTATCGGCGAATATCAAAATGCTATTTTCCTAGAAGCGGCACGTCAGCTTAAAAATAAAAATCCAAAAGATGTAATGTTCGTGATGGTTTCTTATTTGCCAACACCTTCTTCTATCGGCGAGATGAAAACAAAGCCAACTCAAAACGCAGTGATGCAAATGAACTCATATGGAGTTTCGCCAAATATTATCGTCGCGCGCGCAGAACTTCCGATAGATAAAAAAAGAAAAGAAAAAATCGCACACATGGTTGGGCTTTTGTCTTCTGAAGACGTGATCGCTGCACCAAATGTTAGTAGTATCTATGATGTTCCGATAAATTTTGAAAATGACGGACTGGCAAGAAGAATCCTAGATCACTTTAATTTAAAGCCAAAACAAAAAGATTTAAACGAATGGAAAAAAGTTATTTCAAAATCAAAGAAATCAAACAAAGAAGTAAATATCGCTGTTGTTGGGAAATATTTTGATACTGGTGACTTCGTTTTGTCTGACGCGTATATTTCTGTTATCGAAGCTTTGAAAATCTCTGGTATGCATTTAGGTGTGAAGACAAATCTGCATTGGCTTAATTCTAAAAACTTTGAAAAGTCTCTAGGTGGTGAAGTCAAATCTCTTTCTGGATATGATGGGGTGCTTGTGCCAGGAGGCTTCGGCGAGACTGGAATAGAAGGAAAAATAAATGCCATAAAATACGCTCGTGAAAACAAGATTCCATATTTTGGACTTTGTTATGGAATGCAGCTCATGGTCGTGGAATACGCAAGGAATGTTTTGGGTGTCAAAGACGCACACACTGTGGAAATAAACCCTAAAACTAAAAATCCTGTAATAGACATAATGCCTGATCAAAAGAAAAAATTGGAAATGAAAGATTATGGCGCTTCGATGAGACTTGGTTCATATGAAGCTGTTATCAAAAAGGGAACTGTGGCTTTTAGCGCATATAAAAAAGAAAAAGTTTTAGAGCGACATAGACACCGATACGAAGTAAACCCAGAATACGTGAAAATGATAGAAGAAGCCGGACTTGTTTTTTCTGGCAAATCCCCAAATGGCGTTTTGATGGAAATAGCCGAGCTGCCAAAATCTGTTCACCCGTTTTTCCTTGGAACTCAATTTCACCCAGAATTTTTAGCGAGAGTTTTAGAACCTCATCCACTGTTTACGGATTTTATTAAGGTTTGTTTGAAGAAATAGTATGGAAAATTCATTTGAAGTACCAAAGAAAAAAGAAATAGTTAGAGCTGAGGATATAGATTCTTTTATTGAAGATATAGAAAGATATGATCGTGAACATAGTTCTTCTCGTAAGATGGGCGGATTTCTTGCTGCTATGATTATGTCCAGTATGGAAGATAAAGAAGGAATAGAAAATATTAAAAAAGATATAGAAAACAGTATAACTATAGATGATCTAATAAAGAGAAATATAAACACCTTGCAAAAAATCGGCTTAGATTTAGAATCTCCGAACAAAGAAGGGGATATTGATATGAATGAACAATATGTAACCGGTGAAGTCATGATTCATTTGCTTGATAGAGATTCATATATTGATTATCTAAAAAGTTTAGAGCCGGGTAAAATTTCTCCATCTCAAGAAAAGTTGCTTGAAATGATAACAAATAAAATATCTAGTCAAATTGATAGAGAATATAATTTAGAAGATTCAAAAGGCGACGAAAGACTTTTAGAAATATTTTCTGGTTTAAGAGAGATTGTTTCTGAGTATGAAAGATTAGGCTTAAGTAAAAATGTATACATTTTTAAGGAATATTTAGAATATTTAAATAGTGGATATTTAAAAGAATATATTTTAGTAAAAAAGTCAGGTGTTTTCGAAGAGGTTGGTAGCGGCTTTAATTTGAGTACTTTTCAAATAGATTCATCTCCGGAAATGTATAAAAAATATTGGAAATTTAGATTTTTTAATATTTTAGATAGAGTAAAACAAAACCCAGAAGCCAAAGATTTGGTAGAAAAAATGATAGAGTATGCCAAAAAATCTATTGAATTCGCAGAAAAAGATAACGAAGGGCGTATTATAAAAATGGAATCATCCGGAAAAAATATTTCTTATTATGTAAATCTTAAGCCTGTTATTTTAGAAGTTAAAGACATGTTATATAAGCTATAAAATAAAAATCCGCGAAAGCGGATTTTTATTTTCTACTCTTCTCTCATCGGAGCGTTTTTTACCAATTCTATTATTTTATCTTCATCTTCTGTTATAGTGTATAGATCCAAGTCTTCTGGAGAAATCGTTTTAAATTCAGCGAGCAATGTTTGCTTTATAAATTTATCCAAAGGTTCCCAGAAACTTTTACCAACAAGTATTATTGGAACTTTTGAAATTTTTTCTGTTTGAACGAGTGTTAATATTTCAAAAAGTTCGTCGAGGGTTCCGTATCCACCAGGGAAGTAGAGATAGGCTTCGGCAGAATATGCCATCAAAACTTTTCTTGAAAAAAAGAAATAAAAGGGTATTTCATCTGTCACGTATTTGTTCGTGTTTTGTTCCATCGGTAGGCGGATCGTCAGACCTAGCGATGGCTTTCCCATTTCATATGCTCCGCGGTTTCCAGCTTCCATAATGCCCGGGCCACCACCAGTGGCTATGGTGTATCCGAGTTCTCCTGCAATACGCCTAGAAAGCCTTAAGGCTCTTTGATAATCTTCGTGGTCTTCTGGTAGTCTTGCTGACCCCCAAAATGTCACAGATTTATTATGATCTTTGTGAGATTTTATAATATCGAAACCTTGGCGGAATTCTTCGTTTATGACACATATGCGCGTTTCTGTTTCGTCGCCGTTTGTCACATAAACACATCCGTTTTTAATTTCTTCTATTGAAAGTCGCTTTGGACGCAATGGTTTGTTTTCTTGCATATGTTTTTATTATAACATATGAAAAATTTCGCTAGCTGCCCGGCAGGGACTCGAACCCCAATTAGCGGTGCCAGAAACCGCTGTCCTACCATTAGACGACCGGGCAATATTCCTAATTTATACCAGAAAAATAGATAATAAAAAAGCTTAAAAAGTTATACCAGGCAGTATAAAAAATCCATAAAGAACAGCAAAAAAGTTAAGTATCGAGTGGCTTATTATCATCAATATAAGGTTTGGGAATTTGATATACATAACCGCAAAAGATATTCCCGCTAAAAACGCCAGAGGTAGGGAAACGAGAAAGTTGCCGAATATTATATGAAGATATGTAAAAAGTATTGCATTTATAAAGATAACTGTGTTTGTATTTTTGTTTGTTATTTTTCCTAACGCAGGTACCATGTATCCTCTATATGCGATTTCTTGGAAAAAAGAAACAATAAAAAACATATAAAGAAAATGAGAATATTGCCACCAATTTTTTATTTCTTCTTTGTTTAGTATTCCTTCACTTAAATAAATTATAAACATAATTCCTATTATCGTGAATATTGCATAAGGTAAAACAAACTTTTTGATATTTGATTTTGTGAGTCCGAGCATTTTTGAATTCCATTTTTCGTAAACAAGAATCATTGTTAAAAGAGAAACAACGAGCATTAATATCCATATTCTATTTTCCGCCGGAACAATTTTTGTTTGTATTAGAAAAACAGGAATTATAAATACGAAAAGAATTTGTATCCATAATTCTTTTTTACTAGTTATTATTTTGTCTATAGAGTCACTCAGATATTTATTCATCTTGTTAACATTATACAATAGCTTTTAATTTTTTTTGTTTTATAATAAAAATATGGATACGTTAATTCAAGCAAATATTTTCTTTTTTATAAGCTCGCTTTCGGTAATTATATTTACTTTCTTTTTGGTTTTGCTTGTTATAAAACTTCGAAAACTTGTGATGACTGTAAATTCTTTTGTGGAAAAGCTTAAAAATACTAGCGATCAAATGAGCGAAGAGGCAAAAGAGTTAGTAGAAGACATCAAACAAAGCCCTATTTTCCGCCTTATTTTCCCGAGAAGAAAAAGAGTCTCTCAAAAGCCCGTTTCTGGCGCCGACAGTCGCGTTGTCCGAAGAAAGGTCTAGTTTCTTAAAATAAAAAGGAGTATAATATAGCTGTCGCCTATATTATATTTTTTTATTTAATAAAATGAAAAAAGTCACAAAGAAGAAAGTTGGAAAAGCATTAGCTGTTGGAGTTGTTGCGGCTGCTGCCGCTGGAGCTGCGTACGCGCTCCTTGGTCCAAACGCTAAAAAGAATCGTGCGAAAGTGAAGAAAGTGGTGGTTAATATTAAAAAGAAAATTTCTGAGAATAAAGATCTAAAGAAAGTTTCGACAGCTGTTAAAAAGGTGGCAGCTCAAGTTAAAAAAGAAGCGATGCCTACTGTTAAAAAGGCAAAATCTTCTGCGAAAAAGGTTGTTAAAGAAGCTAAATCTTACGCTAAGAAGGTTGCAAAAAAGATCTCATAAATTTAATTTATAATTTAATAAATTATTTGATGGAAAATAAAAGTAGAGGACTTTTAAAGATGTTAATTTTCATCGTAATACTTGTTCTTTTGGTGGTGTTTATTTCTAATAGTTTTTCTAAAAAACAAGAAATTCCAGTAGAAGAAAATGTGTTAGAGGTGGACATGTCTTTGGGTGAAGAAAATGGTGTGGCTTTGCCACAATAAGACAAAAGAAAAATCCCGGAAGGGATTTTTCTTTTGTCTTCACAAATATCTTTATTTATGGTAGATTATAGTTCTAATAGTCCCAAAAGGGGCACCTCATTATGGGGTGAATTTTTTTTAAATAATTTATGCAAATCAGAAACATCGCAATAATCGCACACGTGGACCACGGTAAGACAACTCTTACTGATGCTATTTTACGTCAAAACGAAATGGCAGATGAGTCAGTTTCAATGGACTCAAACGACTTGGAGAAAGAAAGAGGTATTACCATCTACGCAAAAAACACTTCTATATATTACAAGGGAACAAAGATAAACATCGTTGACACTCCCGGTCACGCCGACTTCGGTTCTGAAGTGGAGCGAGTTTTGAAGGCGGTTGACTCCGTTCTTTTGGTTGTGGATGCAGCTGAGGGTCCAATGCCACAAACAAAATTCGTTTTGAAAAAATCTCTTGAGCTTGGACTTAAACCTATTCTTGTTTTAAACAAAATTGATAAACCAGCAGCAGATGTCAAAATGGCAGAAGATGCTGTTTATGAACTTTTCTTTGAACTTGGTGCGACAGAAGAGCAGCTTGATTTTAGAACTGTTTACGCTATTGGAAGAAATGGTACTGCAAAACTAAAAATGGAAGACGAAATGAAAGACCTGACTCCACTACTTGATTTGATTGTAAGTATTGTTCCAGAAGCTTCTGGTGATGAAAAAACTATCAAACCTCTTAAAGCTCAGGTATTTAACTTGGCATACGATAACTTTTTGGGAAGAATGGGTGTTTGTAGAATGTACGAAGGTGTTATAAAAGACGGACAAAAAGTTTTCGCAAAAGATACAAATGGAAATATTCACACAGGAAAGATAACAAAGCTTTTCACTTTTGAAGGTGTTGTAAGAAAGCCTGTAGAAGAAGCGAAAGCCGGAGATATTATTATGATATCTGGTCTTCCTGAAATTTTTATCGGACAAACTATTGTAGATATTGAAACAACAGACCCGATGCCTGAAATAAAAGTAGATGAGCCAACAGTTTCTTTTAATATGATGGTTAACGATTCTCCTTTTGCTGGACGAGTTGGAAAACTTCTAACAGGTAGACAAATAAGAGAAAGACTTGAAAAAGAGCTTGAGGTAAACGTAGGTCTTCGTGTTGATTTTTCTGATCAAGGTAAATTTAAAGTTTACGGAAGAGGCGAACTTCACTTAGCAATCTTGATTGAAAATATGCGAAGAGAAGGTTTCGAACTCGCAGTTTCTCAACCAGAAGTTATCATTAAAGATATTGACGGTGTAAAAAGCGAGCCTTTCGAAGAAGCAACTATCGTTGTACCTGAAGAATTCTCTGGATCTGTGATTGAAAAGATGGGCAAGAGAAAGGGAATTATGCAAAATATGGAAAACGACGGAAAGAACGTGAAAATGATTTTCCTTGTTCCTACTCGAGGATTGCTTGGTTATAGAAATGAGTTCGTTGTTGATACTAAAGGTGAAGGAATCTTAACAACTATTTTCCATGGATTTATGCCTTACGCTGGAGTTGTGACAAAAACAGAATTCGGATCAATGGTGTCTATGGAAAATGGAAAAGCTTTGGCTTTCGCTCTAGACAACCTGCAAGACCGAGGTGTTCTGTATATTCCAGTTAACACAGAAGTGTATGAAGGTATGGTTATTGGCTACACTGTAAAAGGCGAAGATATGGTTGTAAACCCAACAAAAGGAAAGCAGCTTACAAACATGCGAGCTTCTGGATCTGACGAAGCTGTAAAAGTTGTTCCGCCTTTGATTCTAACTTTGGAACTTGCGATGAGTGTTATAAGAAGCGACGAGCTTCTAGAGGTTACACCAGACGCTATTAGACTTAGAAAGATTTTCTTGAAGGAAGGGGAGAGAAAGAGAAATGGGAAATAATTAAATCAAAAGAGCGGCGCCCGTAGGGCGCCGCTCTTTTGATTTACAAAACCTCTTTCAAAAAATCCGCTAATTCTTTTCCTTTCAGCTCTCTTAGCTGTCCTGGCTTTAGTTTTGCTAAAACTATATTCATGACCCTTATTCGAGTTAGTTTTTTAACTTCGTAATTAAACGCAGCGCACATTCTTCTGATTTGTCTGTTTTTGCCTTCGGTTATTATTATCTCAAATTTTCTCGATTCGACTTTTCTGACTTTTGCTTTCTTTGTCATCTCGCCTCTACCAAGCCTTACTCCGTCCCGAAGTCTTACCATAAAAAGATGGTCAACTGGTTTGTTTACTTCTACCAAATATTCTTTTTCGTGTTCGTATTCTGGATCTAGAAGTTTTTTAGTTATCCTGCCGTCGTTGGTCATTATTATCAGCCCAGAAGAGTCTTTATCTAATCTCCCAACAGGGAAAACAGGAATAGGGAATTTAGTGACATCTTTGATTTCTTTTTCTCCCGGCTGTTTGCCGACTGTTGTAACGCCTATTGGTTTGTTATATGCATAGTAAACAAGTCTGTCAGACTCTTTTGGTTTTTCTGCTTCTACTTTGTCTCCTTCATTCACAAAATCTCCCAGAGTTGCCTTTTTGCCGTTTATGAAAACAAGACCTTTTTTAATAAGTTCGTCAGCACTTCTTCTAGTGACTATTCCTTTATCTGCTAGATATTTGTTAAGTCTTACAGATGAACCTTCCGTCTTTTTCTTTTTATTTGGTGTCATTTAATTTGTAGTTAGGTATTAGAGCGAAAAGCACTAAGACTCCTAAGATAATAAACAATTCCTGGATGTTTGCAAGCGTTAGTATTATTGTCGCAAGTGCTGGGCCTAAAAGCATGGCAATAGGCGATGCGTTTCTAAAGACAGAAATTTTGTCTGTATCGCCACTATCTATCTTTTTAAAGAAGTAGCTTTCTGTTGTAACTTGGAGCATACTTGCACCAACTCTTGTTAGAGAAAGAGCCGAAGCCCAAATCCAAAATTCATTACCTTCTATAAATCCTATTGCTATGGTGCACACACTTAAAATAATTATTCCTGCTGCCATTATTTCTTTTTCTCCTAAAATCTGATCAGCGATTTTACCCCAAGGTATTTCTAGTGTTACATATGGTATGTGCATTATCGCAAAAATAGCACCAATTTCTTGCCAAGAAAAACCGATTATATCGTGGAGATAAATTGGCATGTAAATAGTCATCCATGCAAAGAAAAAGTTAAGCGTAAAAGCTACAAGATATACGTTTCTTAAATCTTTTATCTTTATTAGCTCAAAAAAGTTTTTTATAAAATTGCTTCCATTTTTCTTTGGATATAATTCTAGATCTTTGAATTTATGGATAAAATAATAAGCCATTATTGCAACGAATAAACCAGAAAGAAGATAGACACCATTAAACCCTGTTTTGTTTGCCATTATTCCAGCCAAAAAAGGAGCTATTAAAAAAGCTAGGTTGTATATTGTCAGGTTAAAACCTCTTGTATTTCCAATAGTTTCTTTATCTGAGAAATGCTGCACTAGAACGTCTACTGTCAGATAAAGTGCAACGGCCGAAACGTAATATCCAAAAAATATTGGGCCAAGTAAAAATGGGTTTTTAACTGAAACTAAAAGTGCAACACATAGTACATAAAAAGCACTAGTTGCTTTTATTGCTTTAACCATCCCAAATTTCTCTAATATGCCTGGAAGTTTGGCTAGATAAATCAGTGTTCCAAAAGACGCCATGGTAAACAAAATACCAACCATTTCTTTTTTTAGAAATGTTTCTACAAAACTAGAGTCTATGTATGAAGTCAGGGCAAGACTTATCGTAAGTATGAAATTTACCGCAAACACCGATCGGAGTTTGTTTAAATTTTCTTTATTTAACATGTCTTAATTTTAGCAAATTAAGAACTTAGTACTACGGGGATAACCACAGGTCTTTTACCAGTTGCTTGGAAAAGGAATTTAGTCACTTTTCTAGTAAGATTATCTTTTACGTATTCGAAATCAACAGGATCCATCCCGGCGATAGTTTCTTCTGTTGTTTTCTTTATTAAATTACGAGCTTTCTTTAGAAGTTCTTGGTTTTCTTTTAGATATACAAATCCTCGAGAAATAAGATCAGGAGATTTTCGTATTTGTTTTGTTTTCATGTTTATCATCACAACCATAACGAAAATACCGTCTTGTGCGAGAGCCTTTCGATCTCTAATAACTAAGTGTTGTGTATCAGAAACAGAAAGTCCATCAACAATAATTGCGTCACCAGGAACTTTCAGAGGGGTTTTAACTATTGAGCCACCTTCGTTTCTTATTTCAATAATACTTCCGTTGTCTGGAACTACGATATTTCCTTTTGGACATCCAAGGTTTTCTGCTAATTCTGCGTGCATCTTAAGTCTGTAGTGGTGTCCGTGAACAGGCATGAAAAACTTATATTTTATTTGTTTATGTAGCCATTCAAGCTCTCCACGTTTTCCGTGACCAGAGGCGTGAACAACGTTATCCATATAAGTGATAACTTTTGCATCGCCTCGGTATAGATTATCTTTTAGGTTGTCTACGGCAGATTCATTTCCAGGAATAACAGATGAAGAAAGAACTATAGTGTCTGTTGGTGAAAGTTTAATCTGCTTATGTGTGCCGTTTGACATACGCATAAGAGATGCGAATTCTTCACCTTGAGCTCCTGTTGCAATCACAACTATTTTGTGTGGTGGGTGATCATCTATTTCTTCTAGGCTTATGACATGTTTAAAGTCAGTAAGTTTAAGTTGTTGGGCGATACCTACGTTTGTTTTCATTGAACGCCCGTCAACAGCCACGTACTTACCATAACGTGTTGCAGAGTTTATAAATTCAAGAATTCTTTCCACTTGAGAAGCGAAAGTTCCTATAACCAGTCTTCCTGGTGCATCTTTTATGATCTTGTCTATGTTTTCAACCACTTCTGATTCGGAAGCTGACCATCCTGGATAAGGTATACCAGTAGAGTCCATCGTCATAAGAAGAACGTTTCTATCTTTGAACATTTTGTATTGTTCAAATTCTTTTGGAAGAGGAACACCGTCTTTGTTGTCTACTCTAACGTCTCCAGTAGAAACAATATCTCCAAACGGAGTTTCGATTATTACACCTGTTGAATCTGGTATTGAGTGGGTTAGACCGAAGAATCTAACTTTGAAGTCTTCTGAAACAGGTAGTGCGCCATCGTTTGCTTCTGCTATTTTTATATTAAGTTTAAGTCCTGGAAAATCTTCTGCTTTGGCTTTTATCAAAAGTCCTCCGAATTCTCGAGTAAAGATTGGCGGATTTCCGATTCTTTCTATTAGATAGGGAATACCTCCGATGTGGTCTAGGTGGCCGTGGGTTATAACCATCGCTTTTATTTTGTGTTTGTTTGCTTCTAGGTATTTTGTGTTAGGTATCATGTAGTCGATACCTGGGTTGTCTTCGTCGGCAAAACCAATACCAGCATCGATAACGATTATCTGGTCGTTTAACTCTACCATCGTCATGTTTCTACCGATTTCTTCAACGCCTCCGAGTGGAATAATTCGGATAACATTTTTTTCTGCTGGTGGTATAACAAGAGACTCTTTTCTAAAAGATTTTCTTTCGCCTCTATTTTCTACTGATCTTTCTTTTGAGCCTTCTCCGCTTTTATTTTTATTCCCCCAGCTTCTTCTTTGTCCGCCTTGACCTTGTGGTCTTTGGCCTGGTCCTCGACTAAAAGATCTATTGCTTGAAGATCTTTGTCCGTGAGGTCTTCCGTTTGTTTTTTGATTCATGTTTATGCTTTTAATTTTAAATTTAATTATTTAGAAAATTCCAAACCTTTTCTGTTCTTGTGTACCATTTGTTTACATTGTTTAGTCTGTCATTTGGTAATACAACCTCTTGTAAGTTTATATTTTTAATTTTTTCATTAACGGCATATATAAAGTTTGGAGAATATATAAATACCGCAGGCATATCTTTAATTATTTCAGAATCTATTTCAGACAAGATCTTTTGTTTTTCTTCAGTTTCTTTTGTGACTATTAGTTTTTGAAGTAGTCCGTCAACCTTGCTGTTTGTGTAACTTGAGATATTAAGGCCAGGATCGTTTCTCTGACTTGAGTGCCAAAATGCGAATAAATCAGAATCATTTGTTATTATTTGTCCAAAAAATAGTGATTCGTATTCTCTTGGTCTTATTATACTTTGGTTTAGGTTTGCAATCTCGAACACTTTTATTTCAACAGATATTCCAAGATTTTTAAGATTTTCTTTTATTATGTTTGATGCTGTTTGTAATTCCGATGCATCTCCGGTTGATATTGAAAACGATAGAGTTTTACCATCTTTTACTCTGTAACCACTCTCAGATATCGCCCAACCTTCTTTTGACAGAAGAGAGTTGGCTTCTTCTATTTTTAGATTATATTCTTTTTCTTGGGAAACTTCTTTAGAGAGTATTGTTGTTGGTATTGGGCCAGAGATTTTTTCTCCATATCCATTTAAAACTTCTTGTATTATTTGATCTTTATTAATTCCAAGCTCAATGGCTTTGACTATTTGTTTATTTCTAAAAATCTCTTGCTTGTTTGCGTTAAAAAATAATCCAAAGACCCTAGATAGTTTTATGCTTCTTACTTCCGCTCCGTCTTCTTTTAGTATTTGCGCATCGTAACCACTAATAGAATTTATATTATCAACCTTGTTTTTTCTAAAGGCTTTAATTAGATCTTCTTTATTTCTATAAAATTTAAATTTTATGGTATCTATATATGCTTCACCTTCAGTGTATTTATTAAAAGATTTTAGGGTAATGCTTTCTATTAAACCATTTTTCTTTTTATCAATATTTTTTATTTGATATGGTCCGGAACCTACTGCTTCTATGTTTAAATCAGAAAATATAAAATCACCAGACTCTATTTCTTGCCATATGTGAGAAGGGAGAATTCCTATTGTTGTGCTTTCTAAAAAAGACGCGTATTGACTACCTAGTCTAAACTCAACTGTTCTTTCGTCTATTTTGGTTACGGATATATTTGACCAGTTTTGTTGCTCTGGGCTTTTCAGTGTTCCGTCTTTTATTTTATTAATTGTAAATACAACATCGTCAGCTCTAACAGGGGTTCCGTCGTGAAATTTTGCAGATTCTTTGATTGTAAAAGTATATATGTTTCCATTTTCTGAAACTGTATAGCTTTGAGCTAGATTTTCTACTATGTTTTGGTTTTCATCTTTTTTCATTAATCCAGAAAATATTAAAGAAACCAAATCTTCATCAGTTGGTGTTCCTGCTAGAACAGGATTTATGAATCTGGGTGAACCAATAACACCTTCTGTGACAGAGCCTCCTTTAAGAGGTCTTTCTATTAGGAATTTTTGGTTAATTTTATTTAAGATTAAAAAACCGCTAACTATAAAAGCCCCAAGGGTTATTAAAAAAATAACCATTTTTTTAGAGCTAAAGGTATATATAGCCTTTCTTATCTCTTCTTTGTTAGGGAAAAAGCCCCTATTTTGTTCGTGCATATAAATAGATTTATAAAAGGGTAAATGAGACGGATTACATTACCGCTAGGATAGAAGATGTCGCAAGTAGAATTGCAAGCACAATAGTTAGTCTAAATAGGAATTTTTCGAAACCTCTTCTTGTGTGATACGTTGCACCAGAATCGTTTCCACTACCAAATGCGCCTCCTAATGAGGATTCAGATTTTTGTAGTAGAATACTTATTACTAATACAATAGATAGTATAATTTGTATCCAAGGTAATATACCGTTCATGTCCTATATAATACTAGAAAATAAAAAATATGCAAGAAGTTCAAAAAAGTGGTTTTTTATTGAAATTTATGGTGTTATAATATTTACGATATTAATTTTAAAAGATTTTGTTTATGTTTTTCGAAACCTTAAAAGCCAATCTGTTAGTTATAATATTTTTTATAATAATTTTTGCCCTAGGGTACTGGGGTGTTAATTCTCTGCAGGTGGAGCCAGAAGAGTTTGACTATGTTTCTAGTGACGTACGACCTATTGTCGTAAACGAACCGACAGGCTTTGATCCTTCTAAAGGGGTGACAGATAGAAATATTACTACCAATCCATCAGTGTCGACATCTACTGGTTCACAAACAACAAACTCTCCAACACCAACCACTCCTACCGCTCCCGCCACCGATTCATCAACCAATTCAGAATATTCTAAATTAGTAGCCGCTCTTGAAAAATTAATTTCTGATAATGTTTTTATGAAGAAGGGCAGTAGAGGAACAAGGGTTGGAACAGTGCAAGAATTTTTAAATATTTATAATGGAACAGATTCAAAGATCGATAATGACTATGGTGCAACAACTGAAAGTCAGATAAGAAATTTCCAAAGAAGCGAAGGCCTAACTGCAGATGGACAAGCTGGACCAAGCACTTATAGAAAAATGATTGAGTGGTTAAACAAGCAATAAAAAAATAAAAAACATTTTACTTTCGTAAAATGTTTTTTATTTTTTGTTAAAATTATTTTGTAAAAAATTTTTTTATTTTATTTTTAAAAAAGTTTTCCACAAAAAATTTTATTTTTTATTGTATTAATATTTTTTATACGCGATAATTATAAATGTAGTTGTAATATTTTTCATAAATTATTTTTTAATTTATGTGATGTCGAAAATTTTACAAATTATTATTTAATTTTTAAATAACTATCATGGCTGTAAAAAAGAAAGCTGCTAAGAAAAAAGTAGCTAAGAAAAAAGTAGCAAAAAAAGTTGCTAAAAAGAAAGTAGCAAAGAAGACAGCGAAGAAGAAAACTTCTCGCCGCCGAAGATAATATTCTCAGTTGTCTGCCTTGTAGACAAGAACCCCGTCAGGGGTTTTTGTTTTTTAGTCTTCTTTTATATAACCCTTAAAAATGGTAAGATATCTTCACTATGTCATTTATAGGAAATTTAAAGGCTATTTTTGGGGATCAAAATCAATCCTTTTTAAATAAGGCTTCAAAAATAGTAGAAAAGGTAAATCTTTTAGAGAAAGAAATGGAAGTTCTAAAAGATGAAGATTTTAAGAATAAAACAGAGGAATTCAAAAAACGTTTAAGCGAAGGCTCTAAATTAGAAGATATTTTACCAGAAGCTTTTGCTCTTGTTCGTGAGGTTTCAAAAAGATACAAAAATCAAAGACACTACGATGTGCAAATCATCGGGGGTCTTGCAATACACGAAGGCAAGATTGCAGAGATGCGAACAGGAGAAGGAAAAACTTTGGTTGCAACATTGCCTGTTTATTTAAATGCACTAACTGGAAAAGGTGTTCATGTTGTTACTGTGAATGATTTCTTGGCGCGACGTGATGCGACTTGGATGGGAGAAATATATAGCAAGCTTGGTCTTTCTGTTGGTGTTGTTAATTCGCAAAATGTTTCTTATCTTTATGATGAGGCTGTTGGTGTTGCGAGCGACGAGCAAAGAGATGAAGTTGGTTCTTTTAAAGTTGTTTATGATTTTCTAAAACCTTGTACACGAAAACAAGCTTACGACGCAGATATAACTTATGGAACAAACAATGAATTTGGTTTTGATTATCTAAGAGATAATTTAGCTACAATTAAAAACGCCATCGTTCAAAGAGAGCACAACTTTGCTGTTGTAGACGAGATAGACTCTATCTTAATAGATGAAGCTAGAACTCCTCTTATTATTTCTGCGCCAGCAGAAGATTCTGAAGATCTATATGTTAAGTTTTCTAAAATAGCAAAGAGTCTAAATAAAAACGAACACTACGAAGTAGACGAAAAATTAAAAGCAATAACTTTAAACGACGCAGGTATCGCGAAAGCCGAAGAACTTTTAGGTATTGAAAATATTTATACTGAAAAGGGAATCAAGTTGGTTCACCACTTAGAAACAGCCGTCCGGGCAGAAGCTCTCTTCACTTGTGACAAAGAATATGTTGTTAATAATGGCGAGGTGATCATAATCGACCAATCAACCGGCCGTATGATGCCAGGAAGAAGATTTAATCAGGGTCTTCATCAAGCTCTTGAGGCAAAAGAAGGCGTTCAGATTCAAAAAGAAACAAAAACTGTTGCATCTATTACGTATCAAAACTACTTTAAGTTTTATAAAAAACTTTCAGGTATGACAGGTACAGCTAAAACTTCTAGTGAAGAATTTTTTAGTGTTTATGGGCTCGATGTTATAACAATCCCAACCCATAGACCTATAAAAAGAGCTGATTTAAATGACCAGATATACCAAACAGAAATTGGTAAATTTAAAGCTATCGCAAAAAGAGTAAAAGAAGTTCACTCTACTGGTCAGCCGATACTTATTGGTACTATATCTATAGAAAGAAATGAAATGCTCTCTGATTTCTTGCAAAAAGAAGGTGTGCCACACACGATACTCAACGCTAAAAAGCACGAGAGCGAAGGAGAAATAATCGCAGGGGCGGGAAGACTCGGTGCTGTAACTATTGCTACAAACATGGCTGGGCGAGGTATTGATATAAAACTCGGCGGAGAGCTTGCAACACCAGAAGATTCTAATAAAGTTCGAGAGCTTGGTGGACTTTTTGTCTTGGGAACAGAGCGACATGAATCAAGAAGAATAGACAACCAGCTCCGTGGACGTGCTGGACGACAAGGCGACCCAGGTACAACTCAATTTTTTGTATCATTAGACGACGACCTGATGCGAGTTTTCGGCGGCGATCGTATTAAAAGTATGATGGGACGTTTCGGAATTCCAGAAGATCAGCCAATCGAAAACAAGATGATAACTAGTGGACTTGAAAACGCTCAAAAGAAAATCGAAGGATTTAACTTTGACGCCAGAAAAAAGACTCTAGAGTATGACAATGTTTTAAACACCCAAAGAAATGCTGTTTACAAGAGAAGAAGACAACAGCTTTTTGCTGAAGACGCGGAAATAAAAGACTACGTGATTTCTATCGCAGAAGATAAGGAAAAAATAAACTCTGTAATAGAACAAAAAATAAAAGACGTTGGCGAAGCAGCTTTTTGGTCAACGGTTCGAAGAATAATACTACACGTGAACGATGTTTTGTGGACAGAGCATCTAGAGGCGATGGATTATGTCAGATCTTCTGTTAACTTGCGTGCGTATGGACAACGCGAACCTTTGATCGAATATACAAAAGAAGGTCTGGCTATGTATCAAAATATGGAAGCAATGTTAAAAGAACAAGTTTTGTCTTTGATAGAAACAATACGACCAATAGAAGCCCAGGCTCCGGTCAAAGAAGAAGCTAAGAAATATATAGAAAATAGTGGAAAAGATGAAGAGGCAAGAGGTCATACTATTAAAAACGAAGCAATGGATAAAATCGGCAGAAATGATATTGTGATTTTAGAAAAAGATGGAAAGTTAGAAGAAATGAAATATAAAAAAGCGGAAAGCCTTTTGGCGGAAGGTTGGGTTTTGAAAGGGAAGAAGGAAAACAGTTAAAAGTTTTTAAAGTTATAAAGTTTTTAAAGTATTAGACCGCGCACTAAGTGCGCGGGCTAATACTTTTTATAAAAAAGAGAAGCCCCGGCGCATTGCGCTCGGGGCTTCTTTAAAACGATACTTCACTTGCGTGTCATCCGATGAATTCAAGTCCGTGCTTATACAGCAGGTCATCTATTTCGGACAGGGTCTTCTTACCCACGTTGCGGTATTTCAGAAGCTTGATCCTGTTTACGGAAACAAGTTTTCCAAAAGTGTCGATGTCTGCACTCTCGAGAACACTCCTCGTTCTTGTCGTCAGATCTTCTCCCGCAAGAAGTCTATCCCATAATGGTCCGCTCCTATACTCCGCCTCTTTTTGTAGTCGCATAAGGTCTTGTGCAGTAATACCACGTATGTAGAAAACAAGATCTGTATTTTCCATAAGAATCATCTCTTTTTCTTCTCCACAGACGGTTGGTAATAGTCGTTCTATTACTTCTTCTGCAGAAAAGGTTACTTCAATGAGCCCGCTTTTCCTAACTGTAACTTTCATGGTTGTTCTTGTTTGGTTTCTGGCATTATTATGTTATATATACATTAATTTGTCAATAAAAATTAATTTATCGCTTCCGACCCTACACGAGAACACCGTAAAGAAACTAAGGTAATTTGTCTTAAAAAATAGTATGTTTGAGTCCAGCCCAATAATGTCTAAACATTATTGGGCTGGGCGAGTTTACTAGTTTTTTGACT
>JAUPTX010000002.1 GCA_030917865.1 Patescibacteria group bacterium
TTGTGTCATCAATGACATCAGTTTCTATTATTGACCCATCTGAATTCATATAGTGAACAAAGACTCCGCCCTTTAGCGAGTTATTTCTTCTGATAGAGCCGACAGCAATGTCTGGCACCCCGTCGTTGTTTAAATCACCAACTCCTTCTAAAGATGTTGCATAATTGTAAACAGTACCAAGACCAGTTGCGCCATTGGCGGTGTCTTTATCTATTTTTACACTAGAATCAATTGACCCGTCGGTGTTCATAAAGTGAATATAAAAATAACTTCCAGTTGAGTCAGATATACTATCTGCGCCAACAGCAATGTCTGTGACCCCGTCGTTGTTTAAATCACCGATGTTTGCAACCGCCCCTCCGTAACCATCTGCAGCAAGTGTTGTTGGTCCATTTGTTGTAGAGCCATCGATTTTTACAGTAGAATCTATAGACCCGTCAGTGTTCATAAAATGTATGAATGCTGCACCTCTAGCTGAACCACCAGCAGAATCAAAAGACGCACCAACGAGAAGGTCCGCAACCCCATCGTTGTTTAAATCACCAATACTATCTATGGAAGAACCATAGTGGTCATTTCCGTCTATGTTTCTAGTTGTACTAGGGCCATTTGCTGTATTTCTGTCTATTATAGAGGTTGAATCAATTGACCCGTCGGTGTTCATAAAATGAACAAAAACCCTTCCTGTGTAAATTGAACTGTTATTAAAATAAGAAAGTGCGCCAATTGCAATATCACGAACTCCATCGTTATTCAAATCGCCTATTCCAGCGACAGACCAACCATACCTAAAGTTATCAAAACCAAGAGTTGCACCATTGGTTGTTGTTCCATCCAACTTAATAGTGGACTTAACAGAGCCGTTATTATTCATAAAGTGAATATATGCTGCACCGTAATTTGCACCTCCAGTGTCGTCAACAGGAGCGCCAACTAAAATATCGTCAACATTGTCACCATCTAAGTCACCAATATTTGCAATAGAAAATCCGTATATTTTAGTTGTAACATCTGGGACATTTGTAGTAGATGAATTTATCTTAATAACATCTAAAGAATCAATCGCCGCAAATATTTTTTTATCAACAAAAACAAAATACGATACGACAATAAGAGCCAAAGAAAGCAACGCCAAAATATAAGAATGTTTTTTTCTTACCATCTTGATAATTATACCAAGAAAAAATTAATTACTTTTATTTTTTGTGGAGAAAGATATTTCTACCATCTCTGGGGTGTTTAGAAGTCTTATTGGCGGACCAGAAGTTCCGACACCGCTGGTTGTTATTACACTTAAATCCTCAAAATCATTTAAACCATAATGATATTTTCCATAAATAGCGCGAGTTATATATCTAAGTGGCCAAAACTGCCCCCTGTGTGTGTGGCCTGAGAACATTAAATCAAAGCCTATTTCTTCCGCTTCTTCATAGAAAATCGGTGCGTGGTTTAAAAGTATTGAAAAATCGGTTAATTTATTTTCAAAATTTTTAATAACAGGTAAAGCTTCATCTATTTCATCTTTTGACCTATAAACAATTCCAACCACTGAAACATCTTCGTACGATCCAAGCCCGTCTTCAAGAACAATAAAACCGGATTTCTCTGCTGAATCTAAAAACTTTTCATAATTTCCGTATTCTTCGTGGTTGCCAGGTATAAAAAATACCGGAACTTTTTCTGAAAGTTTCTTCCAGCTATTTTCTATTTCTTCTGTGGAAACATCTGGGCCGTCAAAAAAGTCCCCGGCTAAAAACACCACATCAGGATTCTTCTCTATTATTTTATTCACCAAACGATTTGCAGCTTTTTTATGATTAACCAAACCGTAGTGAGTATCAGAAACTAAAATTATCTTTTTATCTTCCAAAGAAGCAGGGATATTTTCTTTTTCTACCACATAGGAAATTACTTTTAAATCTCTGGCTTGCACAAAAGCAAATACAGAAATAAAACAAGAAATAACAAAAGCACCAATTGGTATAAATGACGGCAACGGCTTTCTTATTATTTTAAAAACAAGATAAGCTAAAGAAATTAAAATCGCACCAACCAAAAAGTAGAAAGCAAGCCCCGCTCCAATACTCATCAAAGAATAAATATATTTTACAAACTCAAGATTTGAAGACCGACTTAAGGCGTTTGCAAAAATAAACAGAAACGGAAAGAGAAATCCTAAAACCCGCACAATATATGCTAGCTTTTGATTCATTTTAATAGTTTTCGTATAAACAAAAGCTGTAAAATACGAAAGTGCCAAAGTTGTAAGACTTACCGAAAGTAAAAATAAAAGCGCTTGTTTTGTCATAGATTAAATATTACCACATTTATTACAAACAAAGACTTTTTACCACGTATTGCAAAAAAATCATAAATAGGTAAAATGTATATCACTTGGGCCTATAGCTCAGTTGGTAGAGCAGTCGCTTTGCAAGCGAAAGGTCAGGAGTTCGAATCTCCTTAGGTCCACAACTTAAATAGCGGCGCCCGCAGGGCGCCGCTATTTAATTATCTATCTAATTTTCTTCTTATTAAATGGTCTATCCAGACATGATCTGGGCAACCAACTTCAGACATCATAGAAGGTAATATCTCCCCTTCGCCAAGTATCGGCTGACTGTCGACTTCGATAACATATATTCCGCCCTTTGGAGAAATTATCAGGTTCGCTGTTGAATAATCCTTTAAATCAAACTCTTTGTGTAAAGTTTTAATTATGTCGTTTATAGCATCTTTATGCTCTTCTAATTTATTGTTTAAAATTTTAAGAGAATGCTTTTTGTTAAACCTCGTTTCATAGTCGAGTATTTTTCCAGGCTTTTGAATTTCAAAAGGAGGTAAAACATATTCTTCCTCACCACGAAGCCCATTTATTATTCCAGAAACGACCTCTGTTCCTTCTATGTATTCTTCGACAATTATTTCATCAAATCTGTCAGCCAAATCATTTAAAAGATAAATTAATTCTGAAAAAGTCGTAACCAGATACGTAAAAGTAGAAGCAGATCCAAGTATCGGTTTTACAACCCAAGGCGGATTTATTTTCTTGAAAATCTCCATAGCCTTTTTACGCATAAATTCAATCTGTTCTTTTTCATCCTCCATCTTAAGAAGACCTTGTAAAATAAAATATCTAGGCGTTTTAAGTCCAATATCTTCTAGTCTTTGTTTCTTTTTTTGCTTATTAGCTGTCATTGAAGAAGAAAAAGGATCAGAGCCAACATATGGAACACCGAGCTCGTCTAAGAAATCTTGGAGCTTTCCATCTTCACCATAAACACCGTACAAGGTATTAAAAACAACATCAACATATTTTTTTAAATCCCTTGGCTCCATTGGTAGACCTTTTTTGTGCCAAGTTCCATCTTTTGTAATCAAAATATCAACAGCCTCATATCTGTCTTTTGGAATGTGATTTAAAATATATGATCCAGCCGCAAGTGACATGTAGTATTCAGGAGTCACTCCGCCACGTATAACACCAACACGAATTTTAGAATTAGAATCCATATCCATATTTTACACGAAAATATTTTTATACGTTTGTGGATTAAACTATTTCTTTCCCAAAAACTTCTTCCCCCTCAAATCCTTATGATATTTAATAGAAAATCTATGGGCTTCAGCATTTACTAAAACTATCGCGTCTTCTCTTCCTTTTATATAATCTTTTCCGCCCAAAATAGCTTTTGGTTTATGTCTTTCGTCTTTTACCACAGCCACAACTGGTATCACCGCGCCGATTTCATTTAACACTTTTTCAGCCGCGCGCTTTTGAGCCACAGACCCATCGACAACAATCATATTTGGATAGACCCATTCTGTATGAGCAAAACGCCGTAAAAGCATCTCACGAAGAGCGCCGACGTCGTTAGATTTATCAAATCCTTTTATTTTAAATTTTCGATACTCACTATTTTCTGGCACACTGTTTGTGACAACGGTCATAACCCCCACCATCTCGCTTCCGCCAGTATGAGAAACATCGTATCCTTCAATACGAAAAGTTTTTTCTCTGTTTTCTATTCCCTCTTTTTTAATTAAGGAAATATCTTTTATATGATCAAGTGCAAAAATTCTTTTCTTTAAAACATTTGCTTCTTCAAATCGTTCCTCTTTTGCGAGCTCCATCATTTCTTTTTCGAGTCTTTTTACAACATCTCTTTTTTTACCCTTAAAAAACAAAATCAGGTTCTCTATATTCTGTTCATAGGCTTTTATAAAATTAGAATCAGAAGAATCTGGCGCAAGACCGATTTGTCTGTAAAATTCTTTTTGATCTTTCTTTATAGAATTTTCATCTTGAAACGGGAAAATCCTTCGGATTATCCTCATCGCTTCGCGTATAACAGAACCGTTTGGAAAAGGTCCAAATGTTGTTTTGAATTTCAGCCCCAGCTTTTCAACTTCTCTTTGGCGAACAGTCAAAACTTTTGGAATATCTTCTTTAGTTATGCCGACGACATAAAAACTTTTATCATCTTTCTCTTTTGTGTTAGCTGCCGGCTGGTGTTTTTTAATTAGATTCGCTTCAAGTATCAAAGCTTCGAGAACAGAGTCCGTCTCAAAAAATTTTACTTCGTCTGACTTTGTCACCATATCCAAAATAACAGGTCCGCGAGTATTAAATAAATCTTTTCCAAAATAACTTTTTACACGAGAGTGGAGTGAGGTTGCTTTTCCGATATACAAAATCTGCCCCTTTTCCAGGAACATATAAACACCCGGAGAATCTGGTAATTTAGGCAAATCTTTACTTTTCATAAAATAAATATATCATAAATTAAAACCCCAGCACCCATGAAAGACCAAAAGGTTCACAACAAAGAAAAGCTTAAGGCTTTCGACCAGCAAGATTGGATAACTGTAGCAATTCTTATTTTGGCCTTTATCTTAGTATACGTGAGCATCTCTGAAGAATACGAACAAGAAGAACCAAAACAAGAGATGAAAAGCGAATGGAGATCGCCCACACAAGAAGATACAGTGTATTATGAGATCGCACCATCGCCCCCGCTCTAATAAGAGTCGGGGGTTTATTTTTTAATCTTCTTCATTGCTCTCTTTGTCTTTAGTAAGGTTTTTCGAAGATACTGACCTGTAAACGACTTTTCATTATCGGCAACTTCTTCTGGAGTCCCCTTTGCAATAACCCTACCTCCATTTTGCCCTCCCTCTGGACCCAAGTCTACGATATAATCAACCACTTTTATAAGGTCCAAGTTGTGTTCGATAACCACAACAGTATTTCCCTTCTGAACCAATTTATCTAAAACAGAAATCAAATTCGCCACATCATCGTAGTGAAGTCCAACCGTTGGCTCATCAAGTAAATATATTGTTCGCTCTGTCATAGGTCTATAAAGCTCTGAAGAAATTTTTACACGTTGAGCCTCCCCACCAGATAGAGTTGTTGCGGGCTGGCCAATTTCCAAATAACCAAGACCAACATCAGAAAGAGTTTTTAGTCTGTCATAAATAGCTGGAATATCTCCAAAAAATTCTATTCCTTCTTCCACCGTCATACGCAAAACCTCGTAAACGTTTTTGCCTTTGTATTTTACTTTTAGAGTCTCTTTATCAAATCTTTTTCCATCACAAACATCACAAGTCACATACACGGTCGGCAAAAAGTGCATCTCTACAGCCTGTAGACCTTTTCCTTCACAGGCCTCACATCGTCCACCTTTTACGTTAAAAGAAAATCTATTTGCTTTCCACCCCCGAAAACGCGCTTCGTCTGTAGCCGCAAACATATCTCGAATATGACCCCATGCGCCGGTATAAGTCGCCAAGTTTGAACGTGGTGTTCGACCGATCGGAGACTGATCTATCAAGATCGCACGTGACAAATTTTCTGTGCCGGAAAATTCAGCACAGTTAAAAGTTTTTGCGCTTCTGTATTTTCTTTCAAATCTTGCTTGTAAATTTTTATGCAAAACTTCGTAAAGGAAAGAAGATTTTCCAGAACCAGAAACTCCAGTAATAGCAGTCATACGACCCAAAGGTATTTCTGCGTTTATATTTTTTATATTGAATACTTTTGCACCTTTTATTTTTATCCAACCCTTGTTCGTATCGCGTCTTTTTTCCGGCAAAGGAATAACTTCTTCTTCTCTTAAATATGAAATTGTTCGAGAACCGCTTTTATCTTCTTTTCCTGACAAAAGTTTATCAAGATAATCAGCAACAACAATCTGACCGCCATGAACTCCGGCCTTTGGACCAATATCTACAATATAATCAGACGCATAAATAGTATCTTCATCGTGCTCAACCACAATTATAGTGTTTCCAAGGTCTCGTAAATCCTCTAAAGTTTTGATCAGCCTATCGTTATCTCTTTGATGAAGTCCGATTGTCGGTTCGTCGAGCACATATAGTGCGCCCACAAGCCTGGACCCTAGCTGCGAAGCAAGTCTGATACGCTGCGATTCACCACCAGAAAGCGTGCTTGCTTTTCGATCAAGAGTTAAATAATCTAGTCCAACATTTAACATGAACTTTAGCCTATCTTCTATTTCTTTTATAACAGAAACAGAAATCTCGGTTTCTTTTTTAGAAAGTTTTAAACTTGTTATAAAATCATATGCATCTTTTATAGACTGATCTGTAAATTTCACAATATTCATTCCTTTTGATCTGTCGCCCAAAAACACATTTAAAGCCTCTTCACGAAGTCTGGCCCCACCACAAGTATCACAAATCTCATCCCCAAAGAAATTTTTAGTACCAAGCCCGTTACAATCAGGACACGCACCATATGGAGAGTTAAAAGAAAAAAGTCTTGGCTCTATTTCAGGAAAAGTATATCCGTCATCTGGACAAATAAGTTTAGCGGAAAGTAAAATATTTTCTAGATCTTCACCCTTATTATGAAAATCAGAAACAACGATTCTAATAAATCCGTCAGATTCGTTTATGGCTCGCTCTATTGCTTCTGACAAACGCATATCAAAATCCTCGCTAGAATTTATTGCCTCACTAAAAGAAAAAGAATCGATTAGTAAATCTATCTCATGTTTTTTTGTTTTTGAAAGAGTTATAGAGTCACGTAAATTTTTAACAGCGCCATCAACACGCACTTTCGAATACCCCTTTCCTAAAAAGTCGTAAAGCATCTGATAGTATTCCCCCTTTCTTCCGCGAACAACAGGTGAATAAATATGCACAGAATCTTCTGTGTACTCTACACCCATCACTTCTTTTTTATTTGGAGAATTTTTCAAACCTCTGATTTTATTTTTTACAAATTCAGAAATTTCTTGATTTGAAAGTTTCTTAATTTCTTTTCCAGAAATAGGACTGTAAGGCCTGCCAATACGCGCATAAAGAACACGCAGATAGTCGTAAATTTCTGTTATTGTGGCAACGGTAGAACGAGGGTTATTTGACCTTGATTTTTGATCAATAGAGATTGCTGGTGAAAGACCGGTGATTTCATCGACGTCAGGCTTTGGCATTTGAGAAAGAAATTGACGCGCATAAGAAGAAAGCGACTCTACGTAACGACGTTGACCTTCTGCGAAAATTGTATCAAAAGCAAGCGAAGACTTTCCAGAACCAGAAAGACCAGTAAAAACCACCATTTTATTTCTTGGCATTTCAACACTTATATTTTTAAGATTATGAGTTTTTGCCCCACGAACCACTATTTTCCCCGCCTCAAATTCTTGTTTTTTCATAAATATTTATAAATACGCTAAATCCCCCTCCGGATGACCTTTGGGGTTTACAGGAAGACTATACCACACTTTATAAAGATAATTAATAGGCAATATTTTTCCACATTTGACAATATCACAGCTTCAGGCTATGATACCAATCCGCCACAAACGGCAAGTTCTTTCAATAGACCGATCACAAACAAAAACCTTAAACACTGAATGCACCTAACATTGGACTTCTTGAACGGATCACTTGGCTTACTAGCAATAGTGGCTGTGATCCTAGCGATGTGGGCAATCACACCTAGCGACAAAAAGCGAAGTGCGCGGATTGCCGAATTCAAACGAGTAGCACTCAGGGCACGAATTGGTTTCTACAACATCATTTCACGATGAAAGCAGAGCTGATTCTAACCATAGTACTACTCGTAGTCGGAACCATTGCATGCTTGGCATACAAGTATACCTTGTGCAACCCGATGAAGTGGAGGAGGAAGGTTGTTCACTGGAACAACAAACTCTTCAAGGAAAAGGCTGCGTAACCAATCGACGCAGTGGAAAAGTTTGTGTGATCCTCACTGGAGGAAGCACGAGTCTTACACCAAAGTGCAAGATCGCGAAGGCCGTCACGGGAGTGACGGCCTTCATTATTTTTATTCTTCTTTTATTCCCTCAAATTTCTCCCGTAAAACTTTTATTTCATCTCGAAGTATTGCTGCAGTTTCAAAATCTAATTCTTTCACCGCTTCATTCATTTGTTTTTCTTTTAACTTAATCAACTTTTTAGGATTTTCTGCAAAAAGTTTTTCATCTATCTCAAGTTCTTTTTTCACCGCTTTTTTATGCTGTGAATCCATCGCCTCTGTAATATCTTTTATTTTTTTGATAATAGTTTTTGGAGTTATTTTATGCTTTTTATTATACGCTTCTTGAACAGACCTTCTTCTGTTTGTCTCGTCTATAGCCTTTTTCATGGAATTCGTCACAGAGTCAGCATATAAAATAACGCGACCGTTTACATTTCTAGCTGCACGTCCGATTGTTTGTATTAAAGAAGTTTCAGATCGCAAAAAACCTTCTTTATCGGCGTCGAGTATACCAATCAAAGAAACTTCTGGTAAATCTAATCCCTCGCGAAGCAAGTTCACTCCAACCAAAATATCAAAATCACCTTTTCTAAACTCTGTTAAGATTTTTATTCTATCGATAGTCTTAACATCTGAGTGAACATACTCGGCTTTTATTCCTTCATTTTTTAAATATTCAGACAAATCTTCTGCCATTTTTTTAGTTAAAGTCGTCGCGATAACTCGTCCGCCTTTTTTAATCTCAGCCTTTGCTTCGCTAATAAAATCTTGGACTTGTCCCTTATACTTTTTACCTTCTATAACTGGGCGGATTTCAAGCGCCGGGTCGATAAGCCCAGTTGGACGCACAATCTGCTCGACTATTTGCTGGCTATTTTCTTTTTCTTGGTCCGACGGCGTCGCGGAAACATATATCATCTGACCGACACGCTGATTAAACTCTTCATATCGAAGAGGTCTGTTATCTTTTGCAGAAGGTAAACGAAAACCGAAATCAACCAAGTTTTGTTTTCGAGAAGCGTCACCTCCATACATCGCCGAAAGTTGCGGCAAAGTCACATGCGACTCGTCTATAACAGTTAAAAATTCTGGATTGCCATCTTTGTCGTGTGGGAAATATGAGATAAGCGTATCAGGCGCTTCACCAGGAGATTTACCCGAAAGATGTCTTGAATAGTTTTCAATACCAGAACAATATCCAACCTCTTTTATAAGAGCCAGGTCATATTTTGTTCTTCTTTTTAATCTTTCAGCTTCTAGAATTTTTCCTTCTTTTTCTAAAACCCTAAGTCGGTCTTTTAATTCTGCTTCGATAGACCTTATTGCATTTTCTTTTTTCTCGTCATTTGTTAAAAAGTGTTTTGCTGGGAATATAAAAATATTTTCTGGTCTGCCTGTAATTTTCGAAGAAACAGGATCGATCTCAATAATCTCAGAAATCTTGTCTCCGTTAAAATTTATCCGGTACATATAGTTTTCTGAAATCGGCATGACCTCTACCATGGATCCAATAGCGCGAAACTGTCCTGAATTTAAGTCAGCATTTGTTCGGTCGTAGTGGATAGAGATTAGCCGACGCATGAGTTCGTTGCGCCCAATTTCTGAACCAACAGAAAGCATCAAATTATTTTGCCTGTATTCTTCTGGACTTCCTAAACCATAAATACAAGAAACCGATGCGACTATTATCACATCGTCACGCGTCAAAAGCGACTGTGTTGAAGCATGTCGGAGTCTGTCTATCTCTTCATTTATCTGCGCATCTTTTTCTATATATGTATCGCTCGCCGCCATGTATGCTTCTGGCTGATAGTAGTCGTAGTAAGAAACGAAATAATGCACAGCGTTTTCTGGGAAAAATTCTTTAAACTCGCTGGCAAGTTGCGCAGCAAGAGTTTTGTTATGAGCTATAACAAGAGTTGGCTTTTGCACCTTTTCGATAACATTCGCAACAGTAAAAGTTTTTCCAGAACCAGTCACACCTAATAAGGTCTGCTTTCGCATACCTTTTTTAAGACCATCCACTAACTTTTTAATAGCTTCTGGCTGATCTCCGGCTGGTTTGTATTCAGACTTAAGTTTGAATTTCATGTTCGGATTATAACCTTAATTTAAAAACTTGACAATATTTTAAACTTATTATAAATTATAAAAAACAAAATTCCATGGCACAAGAAAAGAAGGAGCCCACAATGCTCGAAAAGTGTGGAATACTTTTCATTGCCTATAGTGTTGGCGAAAATCTGCCAACACCTAGGACGCTCAACAAGATCATCGGCGAGCTCGAAGCGGTGAGCGGTCTCACATCAGAAGAGATCCGACAGGTTTATCGCTACGTACAAGAAGAGGCATTCAAGATGTATCTTCCCAAAGAACGTAGAGGTGTCGGATTCAAGTAAGATGGTTCCCTGACACCACACCAAGAGCCCCGCATCGCAGGGCTCTCTTTTTTACAAATACATCTCTTTTACTTTCTCTTCGAGTTTTTACCCTGATTTATTTTATAGAGTACCCTTTTATAAACTCCTCCTTAAACTCGAAAAATTTATCCTCCAAAATCGCTTCGCGGATTTTGTGAACTAGGTTTACGATAAAATAAACATTGTGAACTGAAGCTAAAGTGTTAGCCAAAATTTCTTTTGCATGAAAAAGATGCGCCAAATACGCTTTCGTATAATTTTGACAAGTGTAACACTGGCAACCCTCTTCTATCGGCGAAAAGTCTGCTCTGTATGCAGCGTTTGTAATATGTATTGGTCCGTTTTTTGTATACAAAGATCCGTTACGAGCAACACGTGTCGGAGCTACACAATCGAAAAGATCGCATCCATTTTCAACTCCCAAAAACACATCTATCGGGTCTCCGATACCGAGGAGATGCCTCGGCTTTTCTTCTGGCAGAGATTCATTCACCCACGCCACCGCTGTGCCCATATCGTCTTTGTCAAAAGATCCACCGATTCCAAATCCGTCGAACATGCTTCCGTTTTCTGTTTTCATTTCCGCTAAAGCTTTCGCAGACTCTTTTCGTAAATCTTCATGTCGTCCACCCTGAACCACCCCAAAAAGAGCCTGGATGTTTTCAGGATCTAATTTTTCATGAGCAACCAAACTTCTCATCGCCCATCTGTGAGTTCTGTCCATCGCTTCTTTTTGATACTCATGTGTTGCTTGCGGGCTCGTGCATTCGTCGAATGCGAAAATCATATCAGCACCTAAATCCCACTGCACTTGCATCGAAGACTCTGGTGTAAATCTGTGCTGGTCGCCGTTTATGTGCGAACGAAAAGTCACACCATCTTCATCTATTTTTGCTAATTTATTTTTGTTTCCAGTTCCACCATCTTCTACCTTTTTTCTATTTTCATCTCCTGCTTTTGCAACCTTACTCACATGTTCACCGAAAGCGGCGCCCAATGAAAAAACCTGAAAACCTCCAGAGTCTGTCATTGTCGGACCTTGCCAACCCATGAATTTAGCGAAACCTCCCGCCTTTTTTACAAGTTCATTTCCTGGCTGAAGATACAGGTGATATGTATTCGCCAGTACAACTTGTGCACCGAGACTTTTAAGCATTTCTGGCGTCATCGCTTTTACCGTGGCCTTGGTTCCCACTACAACAAAAGAAGGCGTATTGATTTCGCCGTTTGGAGTAGTTATTTTCCCTGCTCGCCCGAGTTTACCCGGAAGCTTTTTTTCAATTTTAAAATTAAAATTTTCTGACATTTAAAAATCTTTTATTATAATCTCCGGTAAATCTTTTTTTGAAACTTGTATATACATTACTGGTTCAATTTCTTCATAAGACACGGATTCATTGAAATTTATTTCTTTAAAATTTTCTTTTTCAAAAACATATACATAACCAAAAGCATCGTCTCCTATTTGATCCATTGTTTCTTTTGTAGCACGAAATTCAAAACTTCCATTATTATTAGAAGAAAAACCGGTTCTCGATTCAAATGGTGCATTTTTTCCATTCATTACCGCCATAAATATTGCCGTTTTAGCAAAAGGAGAAGTAAAAACCGCCGGCTCACCATCTGGGATTTTTTCATACTCGCCATTATCTTTTTTTATATGATTAAAGGCTTGTCTTGGTTCAAATTTATTAATCTTAAAAGGCGAACCATGAAAAACATATCTTCCTGTTTTTTCAAGATTTTCTAAAATTTGTTTTGGTGTTTTTTCAAAATTTATATTTTCCATTTTTATTTATCAATTCTCACCTGCACCCATTTTAACTCTTGGATATTTACTGCACTTCTAAACAAAACTGTTTTGTATGAATCTCGTGGATCAAAAACAACTTTTTCTACCACACCCACGACGTAGTTGTTAATACTTGGATACAAAAATAGCTGACCTTCTTCTATTTCAAGTTCTCTTGGAAACTGAATTTCAAAATCCCCCGCACCGCGACCCTTTGCATTAAAATATCTCCCTGTGTTTTCTAGAGTCACCTGAGAAATATATCCTGGAGCAGAATACAAAACCACTTTTGAGGAATTTTTATCAACACTTTCTATCTCGCCGACAACAACGTTCCCCATAGCAAAAACCAAATCTTCAGGCTTCACGCCGTCTTCTTCTCCGATATCAATAATTATAGTTCCATATGGCGACCTTGTTGGTTTTGTTAGAATAGTTCCGATTATATTATTATCACCCACAGATCTTAAGAAAATTTCTTTTAGTGATTCGTTTTCTTTTTCTAATAAAGAAAATTGTGCGAGCTCTATCTTCGCTTCTTCTAGACGACTTTTTAGAATTTCATTTTGTCTGATTAAATCTTTTTTTGATGTAAAAACTTCTTTTAAGAAAACATCTCTAAAAGCTATTTCTGTTTTCCAAATTGGTGTAACACTTCTTTCAAAAAAATTTGATAAGAAAATTAGCTTACCTTCTCTAAACATAAAAAATAAAAAAACCAAAACCGCGATTAAGATAATCGCAGTATTTCTTTTTTTGTATTTTCTATCTAGGCGGTAATTCATATTGAGTATCGACTAATATATCTTTATATTTTTCTAAATTCTCTAATATAACTCCAGTACCACGAGCAACGGCGGTTATTGGGTCTTCGGAAATATGCACCGGCATCTTGATATGCTTTTGGATTAAAGTCGTAAGACCTTTGATCAAAGATCCGCCACCAGTAAGTATTATACCTCTATTCATAACGTCGGCTAATATTTCAGGAGGAGTTGTTTCCAAAACCTCTTTAACACCTTCAACCAAAATATTTATCGAAGCAAAAATTGCTTCTCGTATATCAGAATCAGTCACAACAACTTGTCTTGGTAGACCTGTCACCAAATCTCTACCACGAACTTCTATCTCTACCGGTTCTGGAAGAGGCAAAACAGAGCCTATGGCGATTTTAATATTTTCAGCAGTTTTTTCTCCAATCAAAAGTTTGAATTCATTTCTGAAATATGAAGAGATATCATTATTTAATTTATCACCAGCAATTATTAGATTTTTAGATTGCACGATACCTCCCAAAGAGATAACAGCAATATCTGTTGTTCCACCACCAATATCAACAATCATAGAACCCACAGGATCATGAACAGGTAAACGTATCCCCACAGCCGCGGCCATTGGTTCTTCTACGACGTACACTTCTCTTGCTCCTGCATTTTTCGCAGCATCATAAACAGCTCGAACTTCAACGGAGGTTATACCTGAAGGCACGCCAATAACAACACGAGGTCTAAAAAACTTTGGAGACATTTTCTCAACTTTATTTAAAAGATAAGAAAGCATTTCTTCTGTTATTTCAAAATCAGAGACAACTCCATCCACCAAAGGTTTAACGGCTTGAATATGTGGAGGTGTTCGGCCGAGCATTTGTTTTGCTTCGGCACCAATAGCGACTATCTGCCCTGTTTTTTTATTAACAGCAACAACAGAAGGCTCTGATAGTACAATACCTCGGCCTTCTAGATAGACCAAGGTGTTGGCTGTACCCAAATCAATACCAATATCGTTTGAAAATAATTTATAAAGTTTTGAAAACATAATCTTTTAATTCTGAAATTAACTCTTCTTTTGAAACAATTCTTCCTTTTTCATCTTTTCTGTATTTTATTTCATACCCTCCCTCTTCAAGACTTCTTTTACTTACAACAACACGAAGAGGAATTCCAAACAAATCAGAATCTGCAAATTTTTCTCCAGCCGGAGCTTCTCTGTCGTCTAGCAACACTTCTACACCAGAAGAATTAAGCTCGTTGTAAATCTCTTCTGCTTTTTCATTTTCCCCTAAAGAGATTAAGTGAACATGAAAAGGACTAACTTCTTTTGGCCAGATTATTCCTTTTTCGTCAGATAAAACTTCTACGATAGTTCCCATAAGTCTTGAAGGTCCAATCCCATACGAACCCATAAAAACTTTTTGCTCTTTTCCTTCTTCATCTTTGTAAACAAGATTTATAGGATCTGAAAATTTTGTTCCAAGTGTAAAAATATTTCCAACCTCTACCGCTTTTTGTTCAACCAAATTTTCACGACTCACACCAAGATCAGACAAAACCTCTTCGTTTAAAACTTCTTGGTTGATCGCAATACCCTTATCTTCATCAACATAAATAGTATCTTCTCCTGCAGAAGTTATTGTTTGAAATTCATGAGAGTACTTTGAAAAAGTTCCACCCGAAGCAAATGTCATATAAGTCAAATGACCTATTCCAAGTCTTTCATAAACTTTTTTGTAAGCTTTTTGCACTTTTTCATAAAAAGAATTGTGCTCTTCTTCGTTCTTTGAAAAAGAATACATGTCTTTCATCAAAAATTCTCTTCCACGCATTACGCCAGATTTAGCACGAGCTTCATTTCGAAACTTTGCTTGAATTTGATAAACACAAACAGGCAAATCTCTATAAGAGTTTATGTGATTTTTTAACATTTCAGTTATCGGCTCTTCGTGAGTAAAGCCAAGCCCAAGCTCTGTTTCATTTTTAAGTTTTGTTTTAAACCAATTATCCACCACATCGTCAGACCAGCGTCCAGACTTTTGCCAGACATCAGAATCCTGAAGAACCGTCATTTTGATTTCTTGTCCGCCGACAGCGTCCATCTCTTCACGAACGATATTTGAAATTTTATTCATCACGCGAAGTCCAAGTGGTAAATATGAATAAACCCCAGCCATCTCTTTATTAATAAATCCACCTCTGATTAAAAGCTCAGCGTTTTTTGACACTTCGTCGGCTGGAGCCTCTTTTCTTGTTTTTATAAATAGTTTTGATTGTTTCATCCGGTTAGAGGCAGGTCACGGTCACCCGATTTTCTGCCATAGGTTAATTTATAATAAAACTTTAATTTTCTAATTCCAGTTTAGAGTTTATATTTTAGTGACCGCGGCCTCTAACGGGATTCATAAGGCTTATAATACTTTAAAATTCCTTTTTTTGCTATATTTGACAAAACACTATTTATATGATAATATATAGAAGAACCTGAACAAATTAGAAACAATGAGCTACTACTCCTTCATCTTTCGCATTCAGTACCTGTCTGCCCAAAAAGTGGTCATGACTGAGTTTACGTCCAACACCTTAAAATCAATTGATTGCTCAACGCTATCACATCTAAGAGATATGATAGCCTTGGAGCTTGGATCAACTGAGAAAAGGGCGTCAGCCAGTCAAAGAATTGGAAAAATGGTTGACAAGGTGGAGGTTGATCTGGTCAGCCACTGCAAGATCTGAACATGTGAACCATTGAAGTAGACCTCGGCCAAGCGCTGGGGTCTTCTTTTTTACCCCTTGAAAAAAACCTCATTTTGTAGTAAAGTATCGTTTGTCTGTAAGTAATCCGCCTTGGTCAAAAACCCCGGCAGATGCCCTCCCTAGTCAGGAGCGGTCAAACGAAAGCAATTAAAATAACAAAGCTTTTGTGCAGATATAGAGCCTAAATTACAGGGTAAATTACAAATTATGTCAAAACAAAATCTACAAGAAATGATTGACGCTGGTGTACACTTCGGATACACAAAAACTCGAAGACACCCAAGCGCAAAACCTTTTATTTTCGATACGAAAAACAAGGTTGATCTAATCGATATAAACAAAACAGAAGAAATGCTTAAAAAAGCTTCTGAGTTTATGGCGTCTCTAGGAAAAGACGGAAAGAAAGTTCTTTTCGTTGGAACAAAAGCTGAAGCTAAAGATTTAGTTAAAAATTCAGCAGATAAACTAAGAATGCCTTTTGTTATAAGCCGATGGATTGGTGGAACATTAACAAACTTTGGAGAAATCAAAAGAAGAGTTGATGTTTTAACAGATCTTAAAGAAAGAAAAGATAAAGGTTTACTTGAAAAATACACAAAGAAAGAACAATCTGATTTCGGAAGACAAATCAACAAAATGGAAGGATACTTTGGAGGCCTTGTTGGTATGGAAAGAAAGCCAGACGCTATCGTGATCATCGATGTTAAAAAAGAAATAAACGCTTTCAGAGAAGCAAAACAACTAAAAATCCCAGTTATCTCAATCTCAAGCACAGACTGTGATATCAGTGAAGTTGATTATCCAATATTGGCTAACGACGCAGCTATCTCAAGTCTAAAACTTCTGCTAGACAAACTAACAGAAAGTTATTCTGCCTAACTTTAAATACCGTCTTTCGTGTTAAAATGAAAGACGGTATTTCAAACATTAAAAATAGTTCATTTATTTTATTTATGACAACAGAGTTAATTAAACAATTACGAGACGAGACTGGTATTTCTGTAATGCAATGTAAAAAAGCGTTAGAAGAAGCTGGTGGAGATGTAGAAAAAGCGAGAATCATCCTTAAAAAGAAAAGCGGTGTCGCTGCTTCTAAAAAAGCTGACAGAGAGCTCGCTTCTGGATTTATTGCGTCAGCAGCAGGAGAAGGAAAAGTTGCTATCGTTACTCTTTTCTGCGAAACAGACTTCGTTGCAAAAAATGAAGACTTTATAAAGGTTGCAAAATCTATCGCAGAAAAAGCTATAACTGAAGGAGAATCTGCAAAAGAATCTTCTTCTGATACGGTAAACGAATTGATTCAAAAAATCGGAGAAAATATCAAAATTGGTGATATTAAAATCGCAGAAGGAAATGCTGGATCTTATGTTCACAATGGACAAATCGCAGCCGTAGTAAACCTAAAAGAAAAGAACGATGAACTGGCTCGCGATATCGCAATGCACATAACAGCAATGCGACCAGCTTTCATGAACGAATCTGACATCGACGAAACAGCAAAAGAAAATGCTAAATCTATTTTCAGCAAAGAAGTAGAAGAACAAGCAAAAGACAAACCTGAAGAGATGAAGACTCAAATCTTAAACGGCAAACTTGCATCTTTCTTTAAAGATCAAGTTTTAATGAAGCAATCTTTCGTAAAAGATCCTTCTAAAACAATAGAACAGCTTGTTAAAGAAGCAAATAACGAAATAGTGTCTTATACACTAGAACAAATATAGTTTATGCAAACTCTTCTTATCATATTTGGAATATCTTTAATTGGAATTCTGGTAATGATATACCGCGGTGTTTCTCATGTTCGAAGAAATGGCTTTGAACATGAGGAAGACGGTGTCCACCCTGTTGCGAAAAACCTAAATTCCATACTAAAAAAGATTGGAATAATTTTCACTTACATAATGCATGTGATAGCGGCATTTCTTTCAAGGATCTGGGCCAGGATAACCCACAAGATTTCAAATATCTACAAGAAGATTGTAAACAAGCTAGAAGACTACTTCAAACACAAACACGAGAACAATATAAACAAAGATATAAAAACACAGTCAATACTTCTAACCACAATAAAGGCCTATAAAAAAGAAATAAAGAAACTAAACCAAAAAATAGAGCCTGACCAGATGCGACCAAAAGACAATACAAAAGTGGAATAACAAGGGTTGACTTTATGTCAGAAAAAAATAAAATAGAGTAAGTTTTTGAAATATAGAACTGAAATATTTTATACGCCGTCTTAGCTCAGTTGGTAGAGCAACCGCCTTGTAAGCGGTAGGTCCCGAGTTCAAATCTCGGAGACGGCTCCAAATAAATAAACCCCGTAAGGGGTTTATTTATTTGGAGGGTTTATGGAGTTTCTTATTTTTTTAGCCAAAATCTGACTATAGCTCATATTTTTACCATCAACAACTTCGTCTTTACCAACACTCTTATGTTCAATATCTATACCAAAAAATTTTTCCGCAACCGCCAAAGCAAGTCTTGCATCTTCTTCCGAAGCACCATGCATAACAACCTGATCATTTAACCTAACACCCTGTTCTGACATGTCTTGAAAAATTTTAATATCGCCATTGTATCCTGAATCCCTAAGAGATTTCATAAAATCAATAAACCTTTCTGGGGTTAGCGTATTTAAATCTTTTAAAGAAAAATATGATTTATAAGTCTCCTGTCCCACCTCAGCTGCACCATTATTTATCCCAAAAAATAACCACGAATCAGATTTTTGTGTTCCTTGTCTTACTCTTATATTTTCAGAAATAAATCGATTTTCTTCACCGGCCTTTTCTTTCATAAGATAAGAAAATCTTGCAAACTCTTTTTCAGACTCTGGTTTTATACGTGCTTTTATTTTTCTATTCTCTAAAACAATCTCATTCACTGAAGTGCCCATACGCTGCCAAGGAGCAAGCCTTAACTGGTCATCATCAATAGCTAAATGATTTTTAATAGCAAAATCAACGTAATCTTCTCGAGAAATTTTTGACAAGTCTACACCTTGGTATTTTGCAATTTTTGCCAACTCATAACTGGCAGACCATCCACTTAATTTTTTTCTCTCTTCAATATTTAAAAATTCAACATCTTTATTAGACGAAGGGGCATCAATAGTTTCGCCTTGTGTTTCAGCATCTTTGGCAAATTCTTCAATCCCAAGAAGACTTCTTATTTCTTTAATTTTTTTATTATCTTCGACTTTTCTTTCTGTTATTTTATTATGTTTTTCTTCTTGTTTCTTTAGGGCGGCAACACATCTAGCTTTCCATTCTTTTATTTTTCTTGTTTTATCTTCATCTATATATTCAGGGATTGTCCAAATAAAATCTAAAGTTTCAGAATCAATACCATCAAACGCATATTTTGAAGGAATTGTATCCATCTCATTATCTTTATTTTCTTGAGATATTTCAGATAATCTTTTTTCAAGAGCAGAAGTAAATGAAGGAGGTAAACCTTGAAAAATAGAATCTCTTGATTCACCGTTTTTAATACGCTCTACATATTCTTCTATCTTTTTTTCTGCAGCAGATATATTTAAATTGTCTCTCTGAGATTCCATAAACAAATACACTTTATCATCTTATTAATTTTTCTACAATATAATCAAAAGCCGGAACGCGAAGCGTTCCGGCTTTTGATTATTTCACCACTCCCCAATCCCCTTTATACAAAATCCCTTCCACCTTATGGTTATCAATCCAAACATAGTTTCCACCGCGAGGTTTATCCATTAGAAGCGCGTGATATTTAAATCCATGATCTTTTAGCCACTTCTCTGTTACCTCTCGATGATCTTTATTTGATCTTGAGGTAAAGAAGGTCACAATGTGCCCAGCTTCATAAAGAGAATTGATTTTCTCTCTTGCGCCAACATACTCTTTAGAGGTCACCATTCGCTCTGGCTCCTCATTCGGAATATCATCGCAGATGGTTCCATCTATATCTATTAGATAATTTATCTTACCTTCTGGTAAAACAGGGCTTACGTTTCCTGACATTTTATTTTAATTAGTAGAGTCTTTTTCTGATTCTTTCTTCTCTGCCTCTTCTAAAGCTTTTTTCTCAGCTTCTCTTTTTTCCTTTATCTTCAAAAGCTCTGGCATTATTGTCTCTATATCTTCGCGAGATTTAAATCCTTTATAGACTCTTTCGTTTATTATAAGAGCTGGAAGATTTTGATCTATTTGATAAATTGATTTTAGTGCATCGATAGCAGAAAGATCCATATAGTAATCGAAAGAATAAACTCGAAGCTCAGGATACTCTTGTCTTAGATCTGTTAAAACATATCCTTGCTTACCACAATCCTCACAGTCTTCTCTTCCATAAAAGTATATTATAGATTCAATATTTAGATTACATCTTTCTGTTGCTTTTTGCATTAAAAGAAAGTCTTTTATCTGTAGTAGAGAATAATATTTTTTAAGACTTAAAAGTTCACCATCTAAGTCGAAATTTTTCTCTCCGTATTCTATCTTGCTTGCAAGCTCGTTTAACTCTTTAGATAAAATAGAGTCTGTAATATTTTCACAAGAAAGTTCTTCGAATAAATCAAATTGAGTTTCCAGAGAAAGAATGTCTATAGATATGGTATCTTCTATCTTTCTGATTTCTTCTAATTTACTGTTGTTTAGATTATTAGAAATATAGAAAGCAGTAGCAAATATAAAAATGGTTATAAAAAACACTATAATATACTTCTTCCAATCATTTTTTTCTTCAATATTTTTCATAGGATATTACTTTACCTCCAAGCGGTCTTTTTTGCAAATACTGCGTTATAAATCGCTTTCATAACCCAAAAAGGAGCAATGAAAGAAAATGTAAACATAAATAATATAATTCTTAAATCGAATCCATATTTTCCGGTCGCCATTCTTTTACCGATTATGATTGTTGTCATAACAATCAAATAAAGAACAAGTCCTGTGAACACATAAGCTTCTGTGTTTAGGAAAAATGTATCAAAGTTAGGCATGCCAAAAGTAAAATTGAAATCGAAACCGGTAATGCTAACTTTTTCGATGAATTTAATTATTGCTTTAATAATTTGAACAAACAAAAGACCTAGAATATATGGCACAGCAATAATAGAAACGAATCCAGCAGGAACAGCAAGTAAAGAAAAAGTTCCGTACTCTTTTTTAAATAATATGTGCTTATAATCTAGAGTATTCATTATAAATCCATATATCCATCTAAGTCTTTGTTTATAAAGCGCTAAAACATTTTTAGGTCCAGTTGTATAAACAAAAGCATCGTTACATTGATCAATCTTGTAGTGATTTTTCTGCATACGAAAAGCTATTTCCATATCTTCTGTATTGTGAGCCTTTCTAAAAAGACCAAGATTTGTGAAGACCTCTCTCCTAAACACAGAAAAAGGTCCAGGTGTAACGTATATTCCACCAAGTATACCTAAAACCTTCTTTAAAAAGACAGCCCATTCGTATTCAACTTTTTGCAAAACCTGAGTAAAGCTTTTAGGCTTGTCTATTAGAATAGACGGTGCCACAGCCATTGTCTTCGGATCTTTTTGGAAATAAGATATTATTCTTCGCAGCGCGTCCGGATCAACGAAAGAGTCTGCATCCAAACAAGAAACGAATTCAGATTCTGAATTTTCTATAGCATAGTTAACAGCAGTGTGTTTACCACCGTTTTCTTTTTGAATTATTTTTATATTAGGGTATTTTTCAAATTTTTTCAGAACCTGCCAAGTATTATCTGTAGATCCGTCATCAACAGCGATAATAGTCACCTTGTCTTTTGGATAATCCATCGCAAGCAAAGAATTTAAGGTTTTTTCAACTGTTTTTTCTTCATTCCAACAAGGAACAGCCACTGCCACGGTTGGATAATAGTCTAATTTAGTAGTACCTTTTCGATACTGTATCTTTTTTCTTTTCTCAAAAAAGGTAATCAAAAAGAATATCTGCACATACATGGAGATAAAGGCCAAAATATAGAATATTATAGTCGAAACATTATTCATTTAGACGTTTGGTATTATACCACAAAATAGGCTGTTTTACAACACTAAAATATTATTATTTGTGGACGTCGCAAGATCCGTCTTTACAAGAAGCACAAGACCCATTATCGCACTTTTTACACCCGCAATGCCCCATTATTATATAAACTGCAGAAACACCGACGAGGGCGTAGATTATGTAAGCCAAACTTCCTGATCCAACAATCAAGGTCACCAAATTTATCTCTCCGCCCAAAAATAAGCCACCCACCGCAACAAGCCCCCAATTAAGCGCACCTATTAAAGTTAACCACCATGCTATTTTTTTCATATAATTATAAAATTTATTTCGTAATAATACTTTAGTAAAAGTATAGCACAGCTCTAATCAAAGTAGTTTCGAAGTCTAGCAATCTTTTCGTTATTTCTTAATTTTTCATGAACCTTGGCTTCGATTTGTCGAATTCTTTCTCGGGTAACACCAAACTCATGACCCACTTCTTCTAGTGTGTGCTGTATTCCATCCTCTAGACCATAGCGCATTTCTAAAATTTTCTTTTCTTTTGGCGAAAGCTCATTAAGAACCTCTTTAATCTGGTCAGACAAAATTCTTTGAGCAGAATCTTGGTCAGGACGCGCGATTTTATCATCAGCAATAAATTCTCCGAGAGTTGATTTGTCTTCGTCTTCACTTATTGGCTTTTCCAAAGATGCAGTGGATTGGCTAATCTTTTCTATAACGTGAATCTTTTCAACCTCAACGCCCATCTCTGTTGCAACTTCTTCAGCCAAAGGCTCCCTTCCTAAATCTTGGAAAAGTCTTCTGTAAACTTGTTTATATTTTGAAATCGTTTCAACCATGTGCACGGGTATACGGATGGTTCTAGATTGGTCCGCTAAAGCTCGAGTGATAGATTGTCTGATCCACCATGTTGCATATGTAGAGAATTTGAAACCCTTTGACCAGTCGAATTTTTCTACCGCTTTGAAAAGCCCCAGGTTTCCTTCTTGAATCAAATCAAGCAAAGTTAAGTCCTGACTTCTTCCAGAATATTTTTTCGCGATAGAAACAACCAAACGAAGGTTTGCCCTCGCAAGCAAGTTTTTAGCTTCTTCGTCGCCCGCTTCTATTCTTTTTGCCAAATCTTTTTCTTCTGAAGCCTTAATCAAAGAATACTGACCAATTTCCTTTAGATACATTTGAATAGAATCTCTACCTTTTTTATCTTTTACATATTTTTCTATTTTATCTTTTGGATCTTCAAAGTCGAGCAAATTACCACCCTCCAAAACATCGATTCCAGAATCCATCATCTGAGAATATAGATCATCTAAAAAGATAACGTCGTTTTCAATATTTGGAAAAGTTTTTAGAATTTCATCGTAAGTAATAAACCCTCTTTTCTTACCTTTTTCGATTATTTGATCAGCCTGCTTTTGTTGAATTTCAGCTTTTGTTAAAACCTTCTTCTCTCTTGAACCCTTTACAAGAGTCTTTTTTATAATCTTCTTTACTTCTTTTTTAACAACCTTTTTAGTAACAGGCTTTTTTGAAACCTTTTTTACAGATTTTTTAGCAGCTTTTTTTACAACTTTCTTTACCATCTTTTTATTTGTCTTTTTTGTTTTTGGCATATTTTTTAGTTTGATTTAATGTATCGACTATTATTAATTTGATCAATTTCTTTTTGTAATAATTGTTGCTCTTTTAATAATTTATTAGCTCTCTCGTCATCCCTTTCACTATCGGCAAACCGAAGCTCTTCTTTTATATCTAATAACTTTTTTTGCAAGTAATTTCTTTTGTAATTATCAAATGTTTCTTCAAGTCCCAAAGTGTAATCTCTTTCACTAAAAACAAATTCGCTTTCTCTGTCTTTGAATTTATCTAAGAGTATTTGGAAACCTCCTTCTCCTGAAACCTCAACTATCTTTTCTTTAATCTTATCATCTTTATCTTTTGCAATATACGCTCCCCATATTTCTTTTTCTATATCACTGACTTTTTCTTCGATATTTTGAAATTCTTTTTTAGGCAAAGCTTCTTTTTTAGGAACAAAATTTGCTGTGGTGGCTTTTGATAAATCGGATATTATATAGTCTTCTTTGATTCCCGTTATAGAACTTACTTCTTTTATAAAATACGCTCTTTCTATATCACTATTTATTTTAACAATTTCCGGCAGGACTTCTTCTTTAATTCTTTTTCCTAAATCTCTTTCATCTTTAGCGGAATTTTTTATTTTATGTGTGTAAAATAAAATTAAATGCTTTGCATTTTTTAAAATCTTTGACCAAGCATCCTTACCAAAGTCTTTTATAATATCTGCTGGATCTTTTCCACCAAGAACATCTACAATCTTAACGTCCATGCCTAAAGACATAGCGATAGATGCAGATCTTTTTGCTGCATTAACACCAGCGCTGTCAGAGTCGAAAGCTAAAACCAGATTATTAGAAAGTCTTTTAATAACACCAAGATTGTTTACACTTGAATTTTTTCCTGTTGTTGTGTCAGAAAGCGCAGTCCCAGAAACACCCACAGTATTTTTAAATCCAGCCTGATGAAGAAGAGCTACGTCAAACTGCCCTTCTACTATTGTGGTGAAATTATATTTTCTAATATAATTTTTTGCCTTATCTATACCAAACAAAACGTCACTTTTATTAAATAGCGGAGTGTCTGGACTGTTAACGTATTTTGCAGATTTGCCATCGTCTTTAAATATTCTTCCAGAAAAAGCTATTGTTCTACCGGACGAATCACAAATAGGAAACATTATTCTATCTCTGAAAGTATCATAGTGCCCTCTTTCTGTTTTCTTAATCAAGCCAACCAAAGACAAATCTTTTTCTTGAAATTTATTTTTTAAATAATCGTATAAATTTCTCCAGCCAGCCGGTGCATACCCAACACGAAATTCTTCTATACTTTTTTCTATAAGACCACGATTTAAAACAAGGTAATCAGTAACTTCTTTACTTTCTTTTAATTTCAACTGAAAAAACTTTGTAGCCTCTTCCATTATTTCGTAAAGTTTATCTTTTTCTTCTTTTTCTTTTGGATTAAAGTTTTGAAGAGAGATACCAGCTTTATCAGCCAAAACTTTCAAAGCTCCACGAAAGTCTAATCCCTCCATCTCCTGGACAAAGGTGAACATATCGCCACCTTTGCCCGTCGAGAAGCAATGATACAGACCCTTATCAGGAGAAACATAAAAAGATGGTGTTCTCTCCTGCTTAAAAGGAGATTTACCTTTATAATTCTTCCCAGCTGGAACAAGAGCAACGTATGCTGAAACAACATCAACAATATTTAAACGCTCTTTAATTAAATCAACTGGAGATGTCATAAATAAAGGTATTTCTCTTTTATTTTAAGATATTAAGCCTCTTCTTCATTTACCACTTCCTCTTCTTCTACATAGTCACCTCGGAAACCTGTTCCTGCCGGGATAAGTCTTCCGATAATAACATTTTCTTTTAGACCTCTTAGGTTATCAACGCCACCCTTTATTGCATTATTGATCAAAACTCTGTTTGTGTTTTGGAACGACGCAGCAGATAACCATGAGGTTGTTGTAAGCGATACTTGAGAAATACCCTCCACTACAACCTCGGCCTTTGCTGGCTTACCACCCTCAGCTACAGTTCTTTCATTTTCTTCTATTAGTTCGATATTTTCAACAACATCGTTTGGAGAAAATGTAGTGTCTCCAGCGTCAGCTATTTTTCTTCTTGAGAACATTTGTCTTACGATTATTTCAAGGTGTTTTCTTGAAATAGGAGCACCTTGTAGTTCGTAAACTTTGTTAATTTCGTCGATAATATAATTTTCTGCCAAATCCTTACCTCCGTATTTAAACACGTCAGTAATTTTCGCAGAACCGTCTGTTAGAAGTTGACCTTTTGTCACCACTTCTCCTTTTTTAACAGTAGGTGTTCTCTTTAGAGGAACTGGATATTCTAGAGTGTTTGATTTTCCATCGTTCTTAGAGTCAGACAGAACTACAATCATTCTTTCTTTTCCTTCACCTTTGATTTCTAGAACTTGTCCGTCTACCATACATACAACAGCTGGATTTTTAGGATTTCTTCTTTCGAAAACTTCTTCGACACGAGGAAGACCTTGAGTAATATCTGATCCTCCCGCCACACCTCCGGCGTGGAATGTTCTAAGTGTTAGCTGAGTACCTGGTTCACCGATAGCTTGAGCCGCAATAATACCAACAGCTTCTCCAAGTTTTACTGGTTTATTTCTTCCAAGATCAAGACCGTAACAAGCCTGACATACTCCGTGAACAGTCTCACAAGCGATAGGAGTTCTGATGAAAACTTCTTTGATTCCAAGTTTTTCAATTTCTTTCGCTTCTTCTTTAGTTACAATATGACCTTTTTTGAAAATGGTATTTCCAGAAGTATCTTTCAAATCTTCAGCCAAAGTTCTACCCATTATGTTTTTAGACAAAGGTATGATAAGTCCTGAAATATTTTCTTCTGTCATAACTCTGCCTTTCTTTGTTCCACAATCTTCTTCTGTAACAACAACGTCTTGTGACACGTCTACAAGTCTTCTTGTTAGATAACCAGCTGATGCAGTCTTAAGAGCTGTATCGGCCAAACCTTTTCTAGAACCGTGAGTTGTAATGAAATATTCAAGTGGAGAAAGACCTTCTTTGAAAGACGGAACAACTGGGAAATCGATGATTCTACCAACAGTGTTTGTCATAAGTCCTTTCATACCTGCCATCTGCACAAGCTGACCCATAGAACCTCTCGCTTGAGAATTAATCATGTCAGCCGCTGGACCATTTTTGTCCATAGAGCCTGGAATAGCTTCTTGGATTTTCATCTTTGCAGCTTCCCAGATAGATATAACTTTTTGATATCTTTCTTCTTCAGAAAGAAGACCGTCGTTGAATTGAGATATAACTTCTGCTTCTTCTTTTCTTGCATTTGCTACAATCTCAGTTTTTTCTTTTGGAACAACCACGTTGTCCATACTCCAAGTAATACCTGATTTTGTAGAATATTTATATCCGAACTCTTTAATTTTATCCAAAACTGCTGGAGTCTCGTCTACACCATATTTGTAAATCACATCGTCAACCAACGCAGAAAGTTTCTTCTGTGTCATGTCGTCGTTTACATATGGGAAATCTTTTGGAAGAGATGAATTGAACATCAATCGTCCAACTGTTGTTTCAAAAACCTTTCCTTCGAATTTTGCATATCGCGGTGAATCAGTTGGAAGAACTTTTACCTTCGCTCTAAAAGACACTTGTCCGTAATCATAAGCAGTCATCGCCTCATTTGGACTTGCGAAATATTTTCCTTCACCTGTTGCACCATCTACAGTTTTCGTCATCCAATAACATCCGAGCACAATGTCTTGTTTTGGGTTAACGATAGGGTTACCGTCTTGAGGTTTAAGTAGGTTTTTGTTTGAAGCCATCAAATCTCTAGCTTCTGCTTGAGCTGCTTCTCCCAATGGAACATACACCGCCATTTGGTCTCCGTCGAAGTCAGCGTTGAAAGCTGAACATACTAATGGATGAACTTGAATAGCCTTACCTTCGATAAGAACTGGATTGAAAGCTTGAATACCAAGTCTGTGTAGAGTTGGCGCACGGTTTAGAAGTACATATTTGCCTTGAATCACTTCTTCAAGAATAGCCCAAACTTCTGGCACACCTTCTTCGATTAACTTGTTCGCACCTCTTATGTTAAATGCAAGCTCTCTTGAAAGAATCTTTGAAATAACGAAAGGTCTGAAAAGCTCAAGAGCCATTCTCTTTGGAAGACCACATTGGTTAAGTTTTAGCTGTGGGCCAACAACGATCACAGAACGACCAGAATAGTCTACTCGTTTACCTAAAAGGTTTTGTCGGAATAGACCTTGTTTTGATTTAAGGTTGTCTGACAAAGATTTCAAAGCTCGTCTTTGTGTTTGATTCATCGCAGCATCTGATTTTGCGATAGAGTTATCCAAAAGAGCATCAACGGCTTCTTGCAAGATTCTCTTTTCGTTTCGCAAAATAACATCAGGGGCGTTGATCTCGATAAGTTTTCGTAGACGGTTATTTCTGTTTATAACTCTTCGATATAGATCGTTAACATCTGAAGTTGCGTGTCGTCCACCCTCCAGAGCAACCATCGGACGAAGTCCTGGTGGTATAACTGGTAGAGATTTTACGAACATCCATTCAGGTCTAACATTTGAATGAATCATTGATCTAATAAGACCAAGTCTTTTCTTTAGTTTAACTTTGTCTAGCGCACCAGCCTTTTCGATCATTTCTTCTGTTTCTTTCTTTAGTTTTTCTAAATCAAGATTTGAGAAAAGATTGTAAATAGCTTCAGCACCAATACTTGCTTCAAAAGCAGAAGAATATCTTAGTGAATAGTGATGATATTCTATTTCTGATAGAACTCGTCCAACATTTATATCAGCCAAATCTCTTTTTGTGTTAGAGAAAAGTTCTTTTAGCTTTTCTTTTGTTTCGTCATCACTTGCTGATTTTACTTTTTGTTTATATTCAGATTCCAAATCTTTTATGATTCGGCTCTTTTCGTCGTTGTTAACTTTGTGGATCATATATCCAGCGAAATAAACAACTTTTTCAAGATCAGTTAGAGTAATGTTTAGTAAGATGCTCATTCTTGATGGAACACCTCGAAGAAACCAAATATGAGCAACAGGAGAAGCAAGTTCTATGTGCCCCATTCTCTCTCTTCGTACAATAGATTTTGTTATTTCAACTCCACATTTTTCACAAACAATACCTTTGTATTTTACTCCTCGATATTTTTTACAGTAACATTCATAGTCTTTCTCTGGACCAAAAATCTTTTCATCGAAAAGACCGCCTCGTTCTGAACGACCTGTTCTGTAGTTTATTGTTTCTGGTTTTGTGATTTCACCATAAGACCATTCTTTAACTCTCTCAGGAGAAGCAAGTTTGATACTTATTTGATTGAAATCTTTTTCGTCTAAAACTTTCATAATAATTGGAGATTATTTATTAATTATCGTCTTGTGTAAGATCAATATCGAGAGCAAGACCTCTTAGGTAGTTAAGCATCACTTTAAATGAAGCAGGAATATTTGGTTCTTGTATTTTTTCTCCCTTGATAATTGAATCGAAAGTCTGTGATCGACCTAAAATGTCATCAGATTTTATTGTAAGCATTTCTCGTAGCGCGTGAGCAGCACCGTATCCTTCTAGAGCCCACACTTCCATTTCTCCGAATCTTTGACCTCCTGATTGAGCTTTACCTCCCAAAGGTTGTTGAGTAATAAGTGAGTATGGACCAATAGCTCTGGCGTGAACTTTGTCTTCAACCATGTGGTGAAGTTTAAGCATGTACATGTAACCCATCGCAGTCTTTTGGTCGAAAGGCTCACCTGTTCGTCCATCGTATAGTTGAACTTGTCCGTCTTCTGGAAGACCAGCTTTTCTTAATTCTCCTTTAATCTCATCTACCGTAGCACCGCCGAAAAGTGGAACTATAGCTTGGTAACCAAGTGCATTCGCAGCAAGACCTAAGTGGATTTCAAGGATTTGTCCAAGGTTCATACGAGACGGAACACCGAGCGGAGTCAGTATCACGTCCACAGGTTCACCATCTTTTGTATATGGCATTTCTTCTTCTGGTAGGATTGTAGAGATAACACCTTTGTTTCCGTGTCGTCCTGCAAGTTTGTCTCCAACAGAAATATTTCTAAGTTGTGCAACTTCTACAACAACCTTTTTAATAATTCCTGATTCTAGTTGGTGACCCTTATCTCTTGAGAAAACCTTTACAGAGATAACTCTTCCGGCACCACCGTGACCAACACGCATAGATGTGTCTTTTACGTCACGAGCTTTTTCAGCGAAAATTGATCGTAGCAGTCTTTCTTCTGGAGTAAGTTCTGTTTCTCCTTTTGGAGTAATCTTACCAACCAAGATATCGTTTTCACGAACTTCTGCACCAACTCGCACGATTCCTTCTTCGTCCAAGTTAACAAGCTTAGATTCTCCAACGTTTGGAATATCTCTTGTTGTCACTTCTGGTCCTAATTTTGTATCTCGAACAACACAAATAAATTCTTCAACATAAATACTTGAGAAAATACTATTTTTAACAAGTCTTTCTGAAAGAATAATCGCGTCTTCGTAATTTCGTCCGTTCCATGACATGAAAGCCACACGCACGTTTTGACCCAAAGCCACTTGTCCGTTAACAGTCGAGGGAGCATCAGCTAGAACATCGCCTTTTTTAACTTTGTCTCCAACAGAAACAACAGGTCGCTGTCTCATCATAGAGAATTTGTTTGTTCTGATTGCTCCGATCAAATCGTATTCTGTTTTCTTTCCTGCAGAATTTTCTACAACGACTTTTTTAGAATCAACATAAGAAATAGTTCCAGCTTCTTCCGCTAAAATAATTCTTCCTGAATCACGAGCGATGAAGTCTTCCATACCTGTTGCTACATATGCAGCTTGAGGCACGATACAAGGCACTGATTGCTTTTGCATGTTTGAACCCATGAGCGCTCTGTTTGCGTCGTTGTGTTCTAGGAAAGGAATCATAGAAGTACCAACAGAGAAAGCTTGATTTGTTGCAACGTCTATAAAGTCGATATCTTCTTTTGGAGCAAGCCCTGGAGAACCTTTCTTTCGAGCTTCGATCATGTCTCCTAGAAGATTTCCCTTATCATCTCTTTTAACACCTGCGTGTGCGATGTTGTATTTCTCTTCTTCAAGAGCGTTCATATAGATCACTTCTCCAGTGATTTTTCCATTCTTAACTTTTACATAAGGAGTTTCTATAACACCAAATTCATTTATTTTTGAATAAGTAGAAAGGTGAAGAACTAAACCGATGTTCGGACCTTCTGGTGTGTGGATAGGACAAACACGTCCGTAGTGAGAAGTGTGCACGTCACGAACTTCAAGACCAGCTCTCTCGCGTGTCAGACCTCCTGGACCTAAAGCAGAAAGAGTTCTTAAGTGCTCGAGTTCTGAAAGAACATTTTCTTGATCCATGAATTGTGAAAGTTGGTTTGTCGTAAAGAATTCTTTTATACGAGCTTGTAGTGGGCGTTGATTGATGATTGTCACAGGTGTAGCTGTGTCACCATCGATAGTAGACATCCTGTCTTGGATGTTTCTTTTAATTTGAGTCATACCAACTCGGAATTTTTGTTGTAGAAGTTCGCCTACATATCGAACTCTTCTTCTTCCTAAGTGGTCGATATCATCTGCCTTTGATCCTGGAGTTGTGTTTAGGTCAAAAACATTTTTTGTAATAGTCACAATGTCGTCTGCATTAAGAGTTAGTCTTGCTAGCTCTGCTTTGTCCATAGACTTTTCAAAACGACTATTGAATCTGTGTCGCCCGACAGCAGAAAAATCATATCTTTCTTTGTTAAAGATTGCGTCGATGAATTCTTTTGCGTTGTCAGATGTAGCCATGTCTCCGTCTCGAAGTCTCTTGTAGATATCTACATATGCTTCTTCTGGAGTCTTTGCACTATCTTTATCTAGAATTTGATTAAGTAGTTTTTCGTGAACTTCGTTACCTTTGAAAGCTTTTCTGATCTTGTCATCTGTATCAAGACCCATAACTCTCATAAGTTCAGTCACTGGGAATTTTCTTTTCTTGTCGATTCTGGCATAAACAGTGTTGTCTTTGTCAGTTTCGAATTCAATCCAAACTCCTCTGTTTGGAATAATTTTCGCACCGAATTTCTTTCGTCCTTTTACATCAAGCTCTGTGAAGAAAACACCAGAACTTCTTGTAAGCTGAGGCACGATAACTCTCTCAACACCGTTGATTATGAAAGTTCCTTGCTTTGTCATCAAAGGAAAATCAGAGAAGAAAACTTCTTGCTCCTTTGTAGAACCATTTAATCTATTCAAAAGCTTTACACGCACCTTAAGAGGAGCTTCGTATGAAAGCTTGTTCTCTTTTGTGTAAAGTGGAGTATGTTTTGGTTCTCCCAAAGTGAAAGATTCAAAAGAAAGTTCAAATTTCTTTTCTGAATAATCCTTCATCGGAGAGAACTCTTTTAATGTCTCCTTTATACCTTCTTTTATAAGCCACTTGTAAGACTCGATTTGAGTCTCAAGAAGGTTTGGCATAGGAACCAAAGGCTCCTTGTATTTAGAGAAATATTTTTTCTCTAGCGTTTTGTTTTTCGTTTTCGCCATATTTACCTAGCCCGCTAATAAAAGATATAAAAACAAAAAAGACGACAAGGCCTACACGCCTTATCTTCTTTTAGATTACTTGTCTTTATTATCTTGTTTTAGCAAAGCAAATCTTGTATTAAACTCCTAATAATACAATTGCTTTAACGCCCATAACTCAATCGCGCAATTTGTGTGGTAAGTATAGCTGATTTTTGCATTTTGTCAAATATTGATCACCGTCGCAAAATGATCAAATTTGGACTTCTACTTCGGCTCAACTTTTATAGTATTTATCTCTTCGTCTACCCTGCTCTTTACATTTGAAACCATCTTTTTCACCTTTCCATACAAAGACCAAAAAACTAACTCCAAAATCAAAAACGGAATCAAAGAAAACCAAAACAAAAACCTAAAAAACCCCAAAGAATTTAAAATAATTTCTGTAAAACCCAGAACAAAAAACAAAGCAATAAAAAGTCCGCCTAAAATAGTAAAAAGTATTAGCGGAGCTTTAATAATCTCCAAAAGAGCATCTTGCCCGAAGCCTGTCGGATCTTTTACTCCATTTTTAACATCTTTATAGGTTTTAAATATTGCGAAAATCATTTTATTTTTCTTCCCCCTTTTTATACTCCTCTAATTTTTTATGATGCCCTGAAAGAAAGACTTTTGGAACTTTGTATTTTTTCACTTTCCCTTCTTTTCCTGCTGGTTTGTATTCATAAATTTCTGGACGTGTGTACATTTCTCCGCTTGAAACTCTATTTTCTTCTAAAGATTCAATTTTACCGAGAACGCCAGGAATTTGTCGAGAAACTGTATCTATCACAATCATTGCTGGGATTTCCCCACCAGTTAACACATAGTCTCCGACAGAAACTTCTAGCGCCTTTGTTATTTTTTTCACTCGCGCGTCTATTCCCTCGTATCGGCCACAAATTAAAATCAAATCATCGAACTTTTTCGCAGAATTTTTCGCGAAAGTAGTATCGAGTTTTTCACCACCCGGAGCAAAGATTATTGTTTTTGTTTTTCCTTTGGATTTTTTAACTGCAGATTCCCACGCGCGGATTATAGGGTCGGCGATCATCACCATCCCAGGCCCTCCACCATAAGGTTTGTCGTCTATCTTGCTTGAAATATTTCCATCTGGCCAAACCTTTCGGAGTTTTCCACGCACAAAATCCCGCGGGTTATAAAAATTAACTTTTATTTTTTTCTCTTTTATCGCCCGCGCCAAAATAGACTCGCCTAGATACGAGTCGAACATGTTCGGGAAAATTGTTATTACGTGAAATGTCATGGATAGTTTAAAGTTGTTGGTTTTTAGTTTATAGAAATAGTTTATATTTTTTAGCATAAATTGCAACACAAAACCCGCCGAAGCGGGTTTTGTGATTTACTGTGCCGTGTCGCGACAAGTTTGTTTTTTAAATTAAATTCCCTTTAAATCATTCATCGCAGCATCTACATCAGATGCCATAGAACCTGCTGGTTTTTGAAATCCTTCTGGTTCGTCGATTTTTAGATTTACTCTTGAGTTATTTTTCATACCGATAACTCGAAGAAGTGTTCTGATTGCCTTTGCTGTATTTCCTTGGCGACCGATTATTTTACCCATATCGTCGCGAGCGACTGATAGAGTTAACAATACTCCCATCTCATCAACCTTTCGGTCAATCTTCACTTCACCTGCGTTGTCTACTAAAGATTTGACAACATACTCAAGAAATTCTTTATCTCTTTCCATGTGTAAGCATTAAAATAATATTTTAATTTGCAGAACTTCTGACTAAGAATTACTGCTTTAAATATTCTACATTGATAAACAAAAAATTACAACTAGAGTTGTAATTTTTTGTGAATAATTTTTAAAAAATTATTTTTGCTTTCTTTTTGTTGTTTTAGATTTCTTTGGTAGAACGTTTATCTTGTTTCCTTCGATAACTTTTTTATCAACCAAGAAATTGTGAACTGTTCCTGAAGCTTTTGCACCTTTTGAAATCCAGTACTTAACTTTTTCTTCTTTTAAGTTAACTGTTCCAGCTTTCGGGTCATATGAGCCAAGAACTTCAATAAACTTACCGCTTTGAGCTGCGTTTGTGTGCTCACCAACAACAACCCTAAAATGAGGTTCGTTTTTTCTTCCTGTTCTTTGTAATCTAATCTTTAACATGTTCGAAATATTAGCAGATATTCTTTATATAGTCAAATGGTCGAGGGCGCAGGCAAAGCCTGCGCCCAAGTTGGCAAATGAGTGACAGATGTAGCCTATTTTCGATGGAAAAATCGATTAGGCTTTCCTTGGTGGAACTTCGTAGGAAATCCGCGCCTTCCGCGAGCTCTCGCTCCGCCCCCGGCACGTGTGTGTCTGGTTCCACTTTGACCACGTTTACTCATGAAGATCTGGATTTGTTTTAATTCTATCAGACTAATAAATCGCGTCCAAATATGCTAAGCTATAATTAATGAAAAAGAAAAAAGAAAACAAGTTTCGAAAAGAACAAACTGGCGTTATTAGAATCTCTCAAAAAGGTATCGGCTTTATGAAAAGCGATACAAAAGAAGGAATCGAAATACCTCAAAATCTATTAGGAGTTGCGCTTCACGGAGACACCGTAAAAGTTGCCATAAACTCTAAAAGAAAAGGCGGACCAGAAATAGGAGAAGTTGTAGAAATAGTCAAAAGAGCTAAAAAGGGCTTTTCTGGAAAAATAGTAAAAGAAGATGGTGAATACTTTTTAATAGCGAGCGACCCTCGTATGCCTTTTAATATTTTAATTACAGAAAAAGACAGAAACGGTGCGGAGGTTGGAGACAAGGTTTTCGTAAAGCTTAAAAAATGGACTTCGAGAAAACAAACGCCGTCTGGGGTCGTGGACAGGGTTTTAGGTAAACACGGAGAACACAACGCAGAAATGGAAGGAATAATTTTAGAAAAAGGATTCGAAAGCTCGTTTCCAGAAAAAGTAGAACAAGAAGCAATATATATAAAAGAGAAAAATTACGAAGATGAAATCGCAAAAAGAAGAGACTTGCGATCTGTTCCGACTTTTACTATAGACCCATTCGATGCAAAAGATTTCGACGACGCGCTATCTTTCGTAAAACTTCCTAACGGAAACTTTGAAGTCGGCGTGCACATCGCAGACGTTGCATTTTTTGTCCGTCCGGGAACAGCTCTCGACAAAGAAGCTCTCGAACGCGCAACTTCTGTTTATCTAGTAGATCGAACAATCCCGATGCTTCCAGAAGTTCTATCAAATGATTTATGTAGTTTAAACCCGAACGAAGACAAATTCGCTTTTTCTTCGATTTTTGAATTAGACGAAAAAGGAAATGTTCACAAAGAATGGTTTGGCAGAACTGTTATAAATTCAGACAAAAGATTTACATACGAAGAAGCACAAGAAGTCTTAGACAAAGGCGAAGGTATTTTCTACGAAGAATTAAATATTTTAAATAACATTGCAAAAGAACTAACAAAAGAGCGAATAAAAGCCGGCGCTCTTTTGATGGAACAAGACGAAGTTAAATTTATACTAGACGAAAACGGCGTACCGGTAGACGTTTATACAAAAAGACGCGGAGACACAAACAAACTAATAGAAGAGTTCATGCTTTTGGCCAACAGACGCGTGGCAGAATTTGGAAGTTTCGATAAAAACAAAAAAGAAAGACTTTTTATATACCGAATCCACCAAGACCCAGACAAAGACAAAATGAAAGATCTAGCAAACTATCTTAAAATTTTAGGATATAATTTGCCGATTCATAAAGGATACGTCGACCCAAAAGAATTAAACAAACTTCTTTTAGCTCTCGAAGGCAAAAACGAAAAAGATACAGTGCAAAGCGTCGTTGTCAGATCAATGCAAAAAGCGATCTATTCAACCAAAAACAGATCTGGTCACTATGGTCTCGCATTTAAATACTACACTCATTTCACTTCCCCAATCAGAAGATATCCTGACATAATCGCCCACAGAATGCTCGATATATATTTATCCGGAGGAAATATAGGCAAAGATAAACAAAACTATTATGAAGAAATGGCGACACATTCGTCCGAAAGAGAACGCGACGCGCAAGAAGCAGAAAGAGGAAGTATAAAATTCAAACAAATAGAATACATGGCAAAAAGACTGGGACAAAAATTCACAGGTGTTGTCACTGGTATAACAGAATGGGGTATCTACATATCTGAGGAAAAGTCTCATGCAGAAGGTATGATAAAATTAAGAAGTCTTGAAACTGATTACTACACATACGATGAGAAAAATTTAATGGTTGTCGGACAAAAGACCAAACACATAATCAGAATCGGCGACAAAGTTTCAATAAAAGTCACAAAAGCGGACCCAGAAGAAGGAGTTATAGATTACGAATTTGCATAAAATTCTAAATGTCAAAAAAGATTTTTAAAAACATACTTTGGAGTATTGTACCTATTGGATTAGGTATTGTTTTGACTGCATTTATCTGGAACAGCGCCGAACAAGCTATCACAAAAGAAAATGCGCCAAGAGAAAGATCTTCTTTTATAACCAAAATTAAAAATATAAATATTAAAATCGGCGAGAAAAATATTTCTCAAACTGTTTTTAAATTCGACAACACAATCTACCCACCAACTCCTGTTTACATGATTAAAAACCCAGACAAAGAACTCGACATAGGTGCAGTTTCTTTTGTTGTTGGAGATGTAAATACTGGAGAAATAATCTTAGAAAAAAACAGCGAAGCTGTATTCCCTATCGCATCGGTAACTAAACTAATGACAGCGCTAGTGTCACTAGAAACATTACCTCAAGAAGAAAAAACAAAAGTTTCAAATCGTGCGGCAAATATCGAAAGTTCTCGTGGAGACCTACGAACAGGTGAAAATGTTTTAATATCTGATTTACTCTACCCTCTTCTTTTAGTTTCCAGCAACAACGCGGCTGAAGTTCTAGCAGAAACAAAAGGTCGCCCGAGCTTCATGCAAAACATGAACGAATTTGCAGACAAAATCGGGATGAGCAAAACAAACTTCGATGACCCGAGTGGACTTTCAAGTAAAAACACCTCCACAGCCAAAGATCTTTTTAAATTAACAACATATCTTGAAAACAATCACAGACTTGTTTTTGACATCTCTACTCTTACAGAATACACAGCGATAGGCAAAGTCTGGAGAAATATAAATAGATTTTCAAACAATGACAACTTTATAGGAGGAAAAACAGGTTTTACAAGCCAAGCAAAAAGAACGGGCGTAGGTATTTTCTCTGTCTCTTTTCCAGAATATGAAGACAGACATATAGGTATAATTCTTCTTAGAACAGACGACAGAACTAAAGACATTTATACAATACTTAATTATCTGAGAGAAAATGTCGCTTATGGATACGAAGAAGAAATCAAAAACCAGATAGCTGGAGCAAAAACAACAGACGGAGAAGTTTTAGGAGAATCCGACAGCTTATCTTTTTTAAGATTAAAGAAAAAAGAAAATGACTCGATAATAAACAGAGTTTCTGTTGTAGAGCCAAACAATTGCCCAAAACCAACAGAAGGGTTTCAAGATCTTTCTTTATTTAATGCATCTAGAGAAAACAAACTACCAACGAACTACATCCCAAAAGACCTGTCTCCGATTAAAAACATAATAGAGACCAAAGGTCGAGATATTTGCCTTACAGAAAAAGCAAAAGATGCACTCGCAAAACTAAACGAAAACGCTAAAAACGAAGGATTGGAAATTGTCGCCACTTCTGCCTTTCGAAGCGAAGAAACACAAAAATGGATTCACGATGAATGGCACAGAAAAAACCAAGTGATAAACGGTGAAGAAGCTATTGCAAAACCAGGACACTCTGAACACCAACTCGGCACAACAGTCGACTTCACTGCGCCGGGCGTCGGATATGATTCAGCGGATAGGAATTTTCACTTAACACCAGAATACGAATGGCTTTTAAACAATGCACACAAATACGGCTTTGTTTTAAGCTATCCAAATAAAAAACAAACTGGATATATTTTTGAACCTTGGCATTGGCGATATGTCGGAATTGAAAACTCATATCATATAAAACTTGCAGACATAACAATTCAAGAATTTCTTTCTGGCCAAAAACAAGAGTTTAAACCAGAAGAAAAGCAAGAAGTCACCATCTCATTTTTAGGAGACATAATGATGGATCGCGGAGTCAAAACTTCTGTGTATAAAAACTACGGAGGCGACTTTAATTCCCTATTTAAAAATTTAGGAGAACTTAAAGATGATGATATAACTTTCGCAAACCTTGAAGGCCCTGTTTCTGATGTCGGGAAAAATGTCGGCAGCAAATACTCTTTTCGCATGGAAGAAAAAACTTTAGACGCACTTAAAAATGCTTCTTTTGAAATAGTATCGTTCGCAAACAACCACGTCGGAGACTGGAGTGTAGCCGCTTTTGACGACACCTTAGGAGGATTAAATAGAGTAGGAATAAAATACACTGGCGCAGGTAAAAATCTAGCTGACGCAAGCGAGGTCAGAGTGATAGAAGAAAACGGAGTGAAAGTAGGATTTCTAGCTTTCACAGATGTCGGACCAAATTGGATGGCCGCTGGAGAAAATAAGTCAGGGATACTTTTAGCAAGCGACCCAAAAAGACTTGAATATATAAAAACTGCAAAAGAAAAAGTAGATGTGCTTGTCGTATCGTACCACTGGGGCGAAGAATACGTAGCGTTTAATGCTCGTCAAAAAAGTTTAGCTGAAAGCTCAATCGATGCTGGTGCTGATATCATCGCAGGTCATCACCCACACGTAAGACAAGATACGCTTACATATAAAGATGGGCTGATTATGTATTCACTTGGAAACGCAATCTTTGATCAATACTTCTCAGAAGAAACAATGAAAGGAGGACTCGTAAATGTCACTGTCACAAAAGAAGGCATAAAAGATTTTGAAGAAAAAGTTTTTACGCTGGATAAGACTTATGTGCCAGGTGTTCCGGAAAAAAATAAAAATTAAAAGTGGTCCCGTACGGCACCACTTTTAATTTTTATATACATTACTTCGCATACCCTTCCGCCTCGGCAAACTTTATCGAAAGGAGTTTTGACGCCCCGTCCCCACCGATTGTCACTCCGTAGATCAAATCTGCTCGCGACATCGTCTCTCTGTTATGAGTCACAACGATAAGCTCAGAATATTTTGAGAGCCTCTCAAGCATATCTCCATATCTTTTTGAGTTAGCTTCGTCGAGTGCCGCATCTGTTTCGTCGAGCACGAGGAACGGTGGCGGGTTTACCTGACTCATCGCGAAAAGTAGCGCGATAGATGTCAGAGACCTCTCCCCACCAGATAACATCGCCAAATCTTTTACTTTCTTTTGAGGAAGAGACACATTTATGTCTATCCCCTGCTCGAAACTTTTATCTTCTTCAACCACATCAGTCTCATCCATATTCTCGTCTAGCTTTTTTGGCTTTTCTACTACAATAGAAAGAAATGCCCCTCCGCCACCAAACATCAATTTAAAGAATTCTTCAAACCTCTCGTTTATCTTCGTAAGTCCTGTTTTAAATTCCGTGTCTAGCGTTACCTTTAGTTCGTCAATTAAAGTTTCTAGACTTTTTATGCTTCCTTCCAAATCCGCTAACTCTTTGATCAAGAAATTATCTCTTTCTGCGGTTTCTTCGTATTCTTTCAGAACATCAAACCCTCCGCCTGTACCGATATCTTCTAGTTTAATTTTCAATCTCTCGATTTGTCTTCGCAGGTCTTCTTGTTCTTCGTCTCTGAAATCAATATTATCGTCACCTTTTTCAAATCCTAAAATATTCTGACCAACCAACACAACAGCCTCTTTCATATTTTCTTCAAACAAAGTTTTTCGTCGCAAGAAAATTGTATTTTTGTTCTCTATAACTTCCAAAGAAGACGCGACCCTGTTTCGTTCGTTTTCAAGAGTAAATTTTTCTTCGCCTGCTTTGTATCTATCTTCTTTGTTTTTTGAAATCTCATTTCGAATCAAAGAAACTTTTTCACTCGATTCTTCGATACTCTTGTCTAGCTCTGATATTTTAGAAAGTAATCCTTTTTTGCTTTCCAAAAGATTATCCAAATCTTCTCTTGAAACTTCGCCTGTTAATTTATACTTTTGTCTAAAACTACTTAAATCGTCTTTTATTTTCTTCAAAGAGGCTCCGGCAGAAGTTAAATCGCTAGACGACAAAGCGCTGTCGATATCGTCGTGTATTGAATCTATAAAAGAATTAAACTCACTGTTTTTTATTGTTATAGACGAATCACCTCTTGAAACTTTCGCTTCTTCAAGCTCCACCAAACCTTCTATTTTACCGAGCGATCTTGAAAGATTTTCTTTTTCAAATCTAAAAGCTCTGACTTTTTCTAAAATAGAATCTATCTCAGCGGTTTTTTGGATTTCAAAAGAATTATCATCTTCTATTTTAATATTTGAAATTTTTTGATTAAGAGAATCCAGTAAATCTTTTAGTCTAGACTTTTCTTTTTTTATAAAAGATTCTTCGTGACCTAAATAGGCATGCTCTCTTTTAAAATACAAAAGATAAAGCGTTGTCAGTTCCCCACGGAGTTCTTCGCCTTTTTGGATTTTTTCAACTTGCTTTTTAAGGTATCGCAAATGCGGAGCAAGTTCTCTTCTTATACTTTCTATTTCTTTGATATTTTCTTTTGTTTTTGAAAGTTTTTTCTCGCTTTCTTTTAATCTGTATTGATATATCTTAAGACCAAGAGCGTCTTCTATCATCCCTCTTCGCTCTTTTGTGCTAGCTGTCAAAACCCTATCTGCATGACCTTGGGAAATAATATGGTGACCCGAAGAACCAATATTCACAGAAGCTAAAAGCTCAACAATATCACGAAGTCTGACTTCTGTGTTGTTTATATAGTAACTATTATTTCCGTCCGCAAAAACCTCTCTTTTGATTGAAATTTCGTCGAAGTCTACATTTATAGGAGAATCACCACTTGGTAATTTAAAAACTCTATTTTTGTTATCAAAATTTATCGAGACATACGCTCTGTTTTGTTTTTGAACACCAGAAGATCCTTTGAAGATCAAATCTTTCCCTGATTTCCCTCTTAAAGATTTCATTGACTGCTCACCCAAAACGAAACGAAAAGATTCTACAACGTTTGATTTTCCTGATCCGTTTGGGCCAACAACACAAGTTAACGGGTGCGTAAAATCCAGCCGGCTCTTTTTGCCGAAAGACTTAAAACCGTTTAGTTCTATAGCTTTTAAATGCATGTTTAATAATAGTATTTTAACATAGAATTTTTAATTCAAGATATGTTTATATTACTTTTTATTTACAAAAGCCCGGCGCCTTTGGCGCCGGCCCTAAAACCGCAAAAATAAAATAGGTCGATATATCGACCTATTTTATTTTTAAATTTTTAGCTTATGTTCTACATTCTACGATTCACAATCTACATCTCTATATCCACTTCTTCTTATTCAATGCATTTCTTGCAGCATCTTGTTCAGCTTCTTGTTTTGACTTACCTTTCCCTTCTGCCACCTTTTCTTCGCCAAAATATATTCCTATAGTGAAGTTCTTATCATGATCAGGTCCTGTTTCTGAAATAACTTCATAAGAAGGAGTAAATCCGACAATTTCTTGCGCCTTTTCCTGAACAAAACTTTTAGAATCTATGTATGTTTTATTTTTTACAATTTTATCAATTCCAGAAAACAAACTATCAGAGATAAATTTTTTAGAATTCTCATATCCTGAATCTAGATATATCGCTCCGACTATTGCTTCAAAAGTGTTGGCCAAAATATAACTTCGCGCTTTTCCTGTATCTTTTGACTCCCCTTTTGAGAGTAAAAGATAGTCATTTGCGCCCCATTCTCTGGCTGCATCAGAAATACTGTTTGTGTTCACGAGCGCTGCTCTGATAGAAGTCAGCTCACCTTCTGGCTTGTTTGGAAATCTTTCGTACAACTCTTCTGTTGTCACAAGCTCCAAAACCGCGTCTCCCAAAAATTCTAAACGCTCGTTGTGGCCTGTCACAACTCCTTGATTTTCATTTATGTATGACCTATGAGTAAAAGCCTGTTTTAACAGGTTTATATTTTTAAACTTTATACCAATCTTTTCTTCAAAACTAGAAAAATCTTTCATTTTTAATAAAAGACTACATACCTTGTGTAAACAAAGCCAAAGGATTTACTTATACTAAGCATGTATATCTTAGAAATTATTTTGTAATATACTCAACCGATTGTGCTAAAAGTGGCAAGATATCGTCGTATGTTTTGATATCTTCAAGCTCTGCGAGCGTAAACCACTTTCCGCCATCAAGACCGCCGTTTGTTTTAACGTTCATTTCCACAAATGGCGACTTAACCAGGTAATAACTTACCTGTTTACGAATTTTACCTTTTTCTGGGTGAGATGCAACATATTCGTTTTCCCCGAGAAGTTTTACAATTTCCGCATCTAAATCTGTCTTTTCTTTAATCTCTCTGATAGCGCCCTCTTCTGAAGTTTCGCCGTCTTCTACTCCGCCTTTTGCGAGAGTCCAATATCCAAAAACATCGTGGACAAGACCGAAATAGAACTGACCGTCTTTTTCAGAAACGATAACACCCCCTGCCTTTTTCTCGACAGGCATGTCTTCTAGTTTAACTTCTTTTACTTTTTTCTTTCCACTGTCTTCTTTTCCTGGTTCACCCATCTCTTTATACACAGCGCCGAGTACTCCGTTTACGAATTTGCCGGATTTTTCACCACCGAAAGTTTTCGCGAGTTCGATCGCTTCGTTAATAGCAACTTTTGGAGGAACTTCGTTTTTGTCTGCGAACAAAAGTTCAGCCAAACCAATACGAAGAACATTTCTATCAACCATAGAAATTTTCTCAAGAGGCCACTCTGGTGCAGCGCGAGTGATTATTTCATCAATAGATTCTTGTTTATCGAGAACGATTTTTAGCAAGGTCTCCATGAAAGAGTCCACAGAAAGACCAGGTCCAAATTCAGAAGTGTTATGAAGAAGTTCTTCTGATAGGTCAGAAGACTTGCGACCGTTAAAGTCCCATTCAAAAAGTGTTTGTAAAACTATAGAACGTGCTAAATGTCTGTTTGCCATTTTTTCTCAATTAACTATTACAAAGAATATTGTAGCATAAAAAAAGAAAAAGCAAGCAATGGATTAATTGCTCGCTTTTTCTTTCTTCGCTTTTTTAGCTACATTTAAAACTTGTCGGCCTTTGTACATACCTGTGTCCAGAGAAACTCGGTGTCTCATGTGAGCAACTCCTGTTTCTTTATCAACTACAATAGAAGCTGATGGAGCACGGTGGTGTGACCTTCTGTTTTTTGTATGAGCTCTTGTATGTCGCATTCTTACTACCATATAGGGATTAGTATACTGAAAAGCAAATAAAAAGCAAGCCCTTTGAAATACCGCCAATCTACCGCTTGAAGGAGGTTTATGCTAATATTATCCTTATGGAAAACGAAAAACTATCACACAAAAGACACACATTAGCCCACCTTCTGGCTCAGGCGGTTTTAGAGCATTATCCGTCTGCCCTCCCAACACTTGGCCCAGCAGTAGAAAACGGCTTTTATTACGACTTTGATTTTGGTGCGGAAAAATTAACAGACGAAGACTTAAAGAAGATCCAAAAATCAATGAAGAAAAACCTGAACAAATGGACAGAATTTTCTCACCGAGTCGTCTCAGCACAAGAAGCAAAAGATTTCTACAAAAATAATCCCTACAAACTAGAGCTGATAGAAGAAATCGCAAACAAAGGTGAAGATATAACTTTCTACTCTTGTGGAGGATTTGAAGATTTGTGCCGAGGTGGACACTCAGAAAACCCATCAAAAGAAATTTCTGGCGATGCTTTTAAGCTATCTCACATAGCAGGAGCGTACTGGCGAGGAGATGAAAAAAATAAAATGCTAACTCGTATTTATGGTGTGGCTTTTGAAACGGCAGAAGATTTGAAAAACTACGAAGACTTTTTAGCAGAAGCAAAGAAGCGCGATCACAGAAAAATTGGCGCAGAGCTAGACCTTTTCACTTTCTCTGATTTGGTTGGACCGGGGCTACCACTTTTCACACCCAAGGGTACTCTTGTCCGAGATTTGGTAATTGAAAAAATAAGTAAAATCCAGAAAAAATTCGGATATCAAAAAGTTACAATTCCTCACATCACAAAAGCAGATTTGTATAAAACATCTGGTCACTACGAAAAATACGGCGAAGATTTATTTAAAGTAAAAGGCCGAGGCGAGACAGAATTCTGTATCAAGCCAATGAACTGCCCTCACCACACACAAATCTATGCCTCACAAATGAGAAGCTATAAAGATTTACCTCTACGATATGTAGAAACAACAACAGTTTACCGAGATGAACAAGCTGGTGAGCTGATGGGGCTTTCACGAGTACGAGCAATCTCTCAAGACGATGGACATATTTTCTGTACACCAGAGCAAGTAGAAGAAGAAATTAAAAATATCATCTACATAATCAAAGAATTCTACAACTCTTTAGGAATGCTACAAGACGGCAGATATTGGGTTTCTCTTTCTGTACGCGACCCGCAAAACTTGGACAAATACATTGGAGATGAAAATATCTGGAATACAGCAGAAAAGACCCTCGAAGAAATTTGTAAAAACGAAGGTCTAAACTACAAACGAGTCGAAGGCGAAGCAGCTTTCTACGGACCAAAGATAGATTTCCAATTCAAAGACGCTATCGGCCGAGAATGGCAACTAGGTACTGCACAGCTGGACTTCAATATGCCGAAAAGATTTGGACTAGAATACACAGACAAAGACGGACAAAAGAAAACTCCTGTGATGATCCACCGCGCTATCGCAGGGTCGCTCGAGAGATTTCTCTCTGTTGCCATCGAACACTTTGCTGGTGCCTTCCCTGTTTGGATGTCGCCTGTACAAGTCGCGATAGTACCAGTGAACGCCGAAGCTCATGGAGACTATGCAAGGCAGGTTTACGAAAAACTTTTAGAAGCTGACGTGCGCGCAGAGCTTTATGCCGAAAACGAATCACTTGGCAAAAGAGTGCGACAAATCAAAACTCAAAAAATCCCTTTTACGCTCGTAATCGGTGATAAAGAAAAAGATTCAGACAAACTGACAGCTGAAGGAAGAAACGAGGAGAAACACGAAAATTTGAGTATAGAAGAAATAGTAAAATTAATTAAATCATAAAATATAGGGCGCCTTCGGCGCCCTATATTTTATTTAAAAGCCCTACCAACTGGTAGGGCTTTTGCACGCAAGACGCGCCACAGAACTTCTGAACTCCCGAGATCTATGCTCATAGTTCGTAAAAAGGTCAAAACTTGCACACGCTGGAGAAAGCAGAACTGTATACCCGGGCTGAGCAAGCTGCATTGCAGACATAACAGCTTCGTCCATTAAAAGACAGTCCGAGGTAACGGGAACGTCTTGAGAGAAAAAATTCCTCAGACGATCGTTTACCCTGCCCAAGGCAACGATTGCTTTTACCTTCTTTTCGACAGCAGACAGAAGCACCGAATAGTTATTTCCCTTATCGACGCCGCCAGCAATCCAAATTATTGGACCACCAGTTTCTTCTAGTGCCCACCAAGCAGAATTCACATTGGTTGAAAAAGAATCATCTACAAAACTGATACCTTCGAATAGCCCAACTTTTAGCAGACGATAGTCGAGGACCGGACGAAAACCTTCTCGTATTTCGTCTTTAGTTGGAGAAATTCTACCCTCAATACCAACACCCTCTCTCTTGTGCCCAGCAATGTTTCCGTTTACTGCGATCTCTATTATGTGTCTCATGGTGCTGTAATTTGCATATATTATACAACGAAAAAGCCTTGTAATAGCAAGGCTTTTTCAGAACAACATATTTAATTTTATATATCAATATCCGCCAACTTTGCGTTTGTTTGTATAAATGCTTTTCTTGGAGGAACTTCACTTCCCATAAGCATATCAAAGGTTTTATCAGCTTCGATAGCATCTTCGATTTTAACTTGAAGAAGTATTCTATTGTCTTTATCCATCGTAGTTTCTTTAAGTTCGTCTGGGTTCATTTCTCCGAGACCTTTATATCGTTGAACAGAAAGTTTTGGCTTCTTTGTCTTTACCTCTTCTTCCTCTTCTACTGGAACACCTTCAGTTTCTCCAGTTTCTTCAAGATCTGTTTCGGAAACACCTTCTTTCTTTAGGAATTCTTTTTTCTCTTCATCAGAGTAAAGATAGATTTTTTCTTTTCCTTTTGTCACCTTGTAAAGTGGCGGCTGTGCGATATACAGATATCCAGCTTCTACAACAGGTCGGAAATATCTGTAGAACAAAGTCAAAAGCAAAGTTCTAATGTGTGCACCGTCAACGTCGGCATCTGTCGCGATGATGATTTTGTGATATCTAATGTCTTCGATATTAAATGTATCGCCGATAGAAGTACCGATAGCAATAACCAAAGATTTAACTTCGTTTGATGCAAGCATTTTGTCGAGTCTCGCTCTTTCTACGTTTAGGATTTTACCTTTGAGAGGTAGCACTGCTTGAGTTCGTCTATCGCGACCCATTTTTGTCGAACCACCCGCAGAGTCTCCCTCTACGATAAAAAGCTCTGATTCTTCGGCAGATTTTGACTGACAATCAGCAAGCTTTCCAGGTAGAGTCATCCCCTCCAAAGCACCTTTTCTCAAAACTGAATCTTTGGCAGCTTTCGCAGCTTTTCGCGCCTTAAGAGCAAGTATCGCTTTGTTGATTATTGATTTTGCTTCGTCTGGGTTTTCTTCTAGGAAATTTGCAAATGCATCAGAGAAAACAGACTCAACAGCACCTCGTGCTTCTGGACTACCGAGTTTATCTTTTGTTTGACCTTCGAATTGGATTTCTGGCATTTTCACAGAAACTACAGCAGTGAGTCCTTCTAGCACGTCGTCTCCAGTAAAGCCACCCTCTTTTTCGTTTAGGATTCCGTTCTTTTTGTTATAGTTGTTTATGAGTCTTGTCAGTGCGGTTTTAAAACCTGTGACGTGCATACCCCCTCCTGGTGTATAGATATTGTTCGCAAAAGGAACAATACGAGAAGAAATATCGTCTACATATTGAAGTGCGATTTCAACTGTTATGTCGTCAACTTCTTTTTCAACATAGAAAATTTTATCGTTAACAGATTTTAGATCTTGGTTGTAGTGAGCAACCATAGAAACAATACCTCCTTCGAAATAAAAAGACATCGAAGGTATTTCAAGACCCAAATCTTTTACAAAGAAAGTGTCGTCTTCGTTTATCTTTTCTTCGTAGTCCCTAGCATCGTTTATAGTTATACGAAGTTTACGAACTAGGTAAGCCTGCTCTCTGTAGTGGTTAACAATTCTTTTCCAATCAAATTTAATTTCTTTGAAAATCTCAACGTCTGATTGAAACTTTACGATTGTTCCATTTTCTTTTGAAGATCCGATTTTCTTAACTTTATATTGAGGTTTACCGATTTTATATTCTTGAACATGCAAGCCACCTTCTCTGTGAACCGTTACTTTCATATGAGTCGAAAGAGCGTTCACCACAGAAGCACCCACACCGTGAAGACCTCCGGAAACTTTATAACCCTTGTCTTTTCCACCGAATTTACCTCCGGCGTGAAGAACCGTCATGATAGTTTCTAATGCAGAAACTTTTGTTTTTGAGTGAATACCAACTGGGATACCTCGCCCGTTGTCGGCAACACGCACGTAGTCGTTTGGCAAAAGAGTTATTTCGATATGATCACAGTGACCCGCCATCGCTTCGTCGCGAGAGTTATCGAAAATTTCTTTTATAAGGTGATGAAGTCCGTCTGGTCCAGTTGAACCGATGTACATACCAGGACGTTTTCTAACAGGCTCTAACCCCTCGAGAACTGAAATGTCATCTGCACTATAGTTACTTGTATCTTTTGCCATATTTTAGTCGTGTTTTTATTAAAATTACCATTATATTATAGCAAATTTTGACACTTTTTACAAAGAAATTTGTGGGAAAAAACAGAGTTTTTGTTTGACAAATTAATATAAAATATGTATACTTACGAGCGAACCAACACAAACAAATAGATGAAAAAACTGATCCTTCTCGCCATCTTTTTCCTGGGCATGATCGCCCAAGAAACATTCGGCCAAACCCGATACGGATGGGCAAACCCCATACCTGACAGTATGACGTGGAACTTGGACCAGTCGGTCAAAGAGGACTTTATCCTCTCCCCTCCAAGCGGCCAAGGTGACATACCCTTAGAATCGAGTATCTGGCAGAAACCAGAGAAAGACAAGATGACCGTAAAGATCGTGGCTGTAAGGCCCGCCGATCTCGGATTCGGACTTGGTTACGACCACTCCGAATTCATCCTGGCCGCCAAAAAGCTCGGATACCTGCATTGCCCCGAATGGGTCCCAATCCAGGCGTACATGAGCTTTGGAAGGAGCAAGGGTCACATCTTCTTCTACACAGGAGAAGCGAAGAAGTACTGGTGCTTTGGCCTATACGGCTACAAAAGCCAAGACCTTTGGAAAAGGACCCTGGACGGCAGACCTGATTCCATATGGATATTCGTACGAGAGTAACAACTCTGGTACAAAAACCCCTGAAGCGAAAGCTTCAGGGGTTTCTTGTTTATCTTATTTCAAATCCTTTATCTTTTAATTTTGTGTAAATTTCTTCCATTATCGGAGCAACTTCTTCGTCTGTTAGAGTTTTTTCATGCGACTGAAATACAAGTCTGTAAGCATATGAAGTCTTGTAATCTTTTTGATACACATCGACAAGTCTCGGCTCTCTTGCTAAAAGATTCGCATCTTTTAAAACTTCTTCTATTTCTTTTTTATCAATCTCGTTTGGTATCAAAACAGCAATATCTCTTGTGATAAAAGGAAAAGAAGACCATTGTGTAAACTTTTTATTTTCTTTAATCTCATTTTCTGCAAATTTATAAGAAGAAAAATCTATGTTATTTTCTTTTACAAATTCGTCTAGTGACATTTCTGTCACACCTTTTTTATCCACCAAGGCAATATTTAAAACTTCGGAATCTTCTGTCGTAAAAACATTTCCGATTTCAAAAAGTTTTACATCATCAAGCCCCAAAACCCCAGCGTTTAATTTATTTATTTCATAAGACTCTTTTATTCCATCAGAAATATTTGTTCGGAGGTTTGATTTCCCTTTTGGACCACGAGCAACCTCGACCTTACCCTTTTTACCGAAAGTATATGTCATCGTCTCGCTATAGCCTTCATTTAACAGTTTCAAACGTACGGCAAAAATCTTTGCAAAAGTTTCGTTTATTTTTGGTTTTACAGAAATTTCTGGCATTACTGGCGCAACTTTTTCATAACCAATAGTTCTACCAATTTCTTCTACTAAATCTTGCATCATATTTAGATCAAGTCTTTCTCCAGGAACAAAGATTTGGAAAATACCGTTTGTCTCACTGTAATCAAATCCAAGGGAAAGAACTGCTGTGGTTATCGTCGCGACGTCAAAGTCTACTCCCAAAACCCTGTTTATATCTTTCTGAGATACGACTATTTTTCTTTTTTCTTGCCACTTTTCTTTTGATTCATAAACGTCGACAATATCTTCAAAAGTTGCATCTGGAAACATTTCAAAAATCAAAGAAGAAAGTTCTGTCATACCGAGCGTCGCGTATTCTGGAGACAAATCATTTTCAAATCTTTTTGTAGAGTCTGTAAGTATGCCAAGTCTTCGTGCTGTCTTTCGCACAGATGAAGGCGCAAAGTTTGCAACTTCTATAACGATATCTTTTGTATTTTCATCAACTTCGGCTTTTGTTCCGCCTTTTACACCAGCAATAGCGAGAGCGCCTTCTTCATCTGCAATAACTAAATCGGTTTCTAAAAGCTCTTTCTCTTCTCCGCCCAAGATTTGTATTTCTTCACCCATCTGAGCATTTCTAATATAGATTGTTTTATTGTCGGCAATTTTATCATAATCAAAAGCATGCGTTGGCTGACCAACGTTAAACATTACGATATTTGTCGCGTCGACAATATTGTTTATACTTCGCTGCCCAATTGATTCTAAGTGCGTTACCATCCACTCTTTAGAAGGTCCGACTTTTACCCCGCGAATAATTCGCGCAGAGTATCTTCGGCAAGCACCTCCTTCTATGTTTATTTTTAATTCTGTTGGAGCGGATTCAGGAATTTTATATGAGAGTGTCGGATCAACAAAAGGAATATTTAAAAGCCCAGAAAGTTCTTTTGCCACACCTCTGTGTGAAAGCAAATCGTGCGCTCTGTTTGGCAAAATATTTATATCAAAAATAGTATCTTCTTTTCCATCTTTACCAATAAAAGTTTCTACACCTTCAACTTCAGTTAAATGGTATGTGAAAACATCTGCCAATTTTTCAGCAGTCGGAATTTCTGGTATATACCACTTTAGCCAGTTGTAAGATATTTTCATGAGTTAATTTTATTATATTCTGCTTTATACTCCTCAATATAACGGGAAAACATTTCATTTTTTTGAGAATTAAGTACCTTTAATTTTTCTTCTCTTAACTGTGGATCTAATTCTTTCTTATAAAGATCATCTACTTGTGATAAATATATTAGGTTTTGAAATTTAATTTTATTCCAAAGATTATTGTACTCTAACTCCACTAAAATATCCTTTGTTTTAGATAAATCAACTACGGTAGAACCCTTATAAAAAATTTTATAAATTTTATTTTGAGTAGAACCAAGCATAGGTAAGCTTATAACCGAATTATATGCAGCATGTCTAATCTTATGAACTACTAAAAAATTATTTTCTCTTGATAGATTCATGCAGTATTTGTCTGCATTAGATAAAACGTCATAATCGTATGTTTTCCCTTCAATATCTGAAAATATTTCTTTTTCTATTAATTTTTTATCTTTATCTAAAATGAAATCTTGTTCATCAAAATCACTTATTTTATCTGACAACTCACAAATATACGCAATAAAAACATCGGTCACATTATTAACTATGTATACAGAACTCTCAAACCATTCTTGCTTTTGTCTAAGAAGTGTCCACCTTTTTTCTTCAAAAATAGATTTACTACTCATAAACTAAAATTGATTTATCCTAATATCCCCCTGATAAAAATATCGCACATCTGGAATTTGCCATTTAACCATCGCAACACGATCGAGTCCGCCACCAAAAGCAAATCCTTGAACCTTCTCTGGATCAAGTCCTGCATTTTTCAAAACATCAGGATGAATCATCCCGCCACCCATCATCTCGAGCCATTTACCTTTGAACTTTGTGTGAATTTCAACAGAAGGTTCTGTGAATGGAAAAAAGCTCGGGCGGAATTCAACTAAAACATCTTCACCTAAAACTTGTTTGTAAAATTCTAAAAGCACAGCTTTTAAATTAGCCAAACTTACTTTTGGTCCAACCATACATCCGTCTATCTGAAAAAATTGCATTTCGTGAGTCGCGTCTGTTGCTTCGTTTCGAAAAACTTTTCCAACAGAGATAAAAGCGCCTTCACTTTTACCTTCTTCTGCGAGCTTTTTCAAAGACCTGGCCGTGGAGTTTGTCGCATGAGTTCGCAAAACAAAACCAGGTTTTCCTTTGATATAAAAAGTGTCTTGCATGTCACGCGCCGGGTGATCTTTCGGCACATTTAAAGCGTCGAAATTGTGCCATTCATCTTCGAGTTCTGGAGCGGTCGAAACCTCAAATCCCATGCGAGAAAAAACACCAATAGATTCGGTCATTAATTTAACGAGTGGATGTTCTTTACCTTTTTCCATTCCTCAAATATAACAGATTTAACACTGTTTTAAAAGGCATATAAACTTTGACAAACCACATTTTTTTTATTGGATTTTAAAAACTATAACACTTTAACTTCTAGAATAAATATCGTTTAAAAAATATTTATTAAACAACTATTTTACTTCTGAATCTGTTATCACATAGGGCTTACATTTTTGTAATCTTATTGTAGCACTACCCTCGTTATTGTTTTGATTTGCATCTGATTGATCGAGATAATGCAGGACGGCAATATTAGTCCTATTTCCACAAACCTTTGGTGAATTAGGAACTTTCATTGTTATAAATATATGCGTTTGCTGATTAGGAAAAAGTGTTGGAATGTAAAACATATGAACATTGTTGTTGTATGCGTTCGTGTTAGGTGTTTGATGAGAGTGATATATCAATCCTGGTGGAATTATTTCTTTAACTTGAACATTTGTAGCAGTATTATCTCCTAAATTTTTTACATCTATCCTCCAAGTTATATATCTATCAAATAAAGAGAGTGATGAATCAACCAACTCTTTTGCAACCCTTATATCTACTTTTCCATCAGTATTAACTGGTGGAGTGTCTCCAACCAAAGCAACACCGAAATCTAAGTTTTCTACTGTTTCTCCGTCTTCTAGCGTGACTGTATACATATGGTTGTAATTTATAAATGGATCAGTACTTATTCCCGGCTGTGTCACCGATTGATACAAATTTTCACCTATTAAACCGACGTAATACTCTCCGTCTGGAAGGTTTGTGAATTCGTATCTACCGAGGTTTGGAATGTCTTCCGTAGTTGTGGTTTGGATTGGCATGTTGTTACCAGCTTGGAAAAGACCCACCGGAATACCTGCAAGGCGTAGCTCGGTCGATTGTTGAGAGCCGTTTTGGTTTTGGTCTTGATAAATATATCCATGAATAGAAGAAGTTCCTGCTTTTTTTAAACTTACACCATCAATATAAAACATAGAGCTTACAAAAATATTACTCGTGTCAGAAATAAATTCGGGATCAAAAGCAATATAATTATACTCTATTCCATTATCTGGAATAGAAAAGTCTAAAAAGTATTCTTGCCATAAACCTATATTAGGATGTGAATATGAGTTAAGGTTTACAGGTACAGAAAATAACAAATCTGTCTGATTTGACACAAAAGATTCTTGAAAAGAAGGACTTGATAAAGGCTCTGCTGAAATATAAATTTTTTGATTGACATTAGATATCCCACCACCTCTTAGATATACACCGCGCCAAACCAATCGATAACTACCAGGAAGAATGGGCTCTAAAGTCTTTGTTTGAATACTTTCAACATAAGTAGGCAAGCCAATATAATTACCAGGAACAAAAGAATTGGTCCCGCCAATATATCTGTTATTTGGAATACCATTATATGTTTCTTGAGGCCCAGAATTAGTCCAAGGAAAATCAAAATTTAAATCTCTAGTATATATATCAGTAGATGGTCTAAAGTTACACCAACCAAGAAAATCACTTGGGCATAAAAAAGATAACTGACCTGCTCCATTTCCAGCACCCGGCAAATCTCCGATTTCAAAATTTCCATTACAAATATATTCATCGGGGTCATTAATACTTTCACAAGATGCTGCAGTCTTTATTAAAGCAGTAAATGAAAATCTGTTTGTATTTGAATTCTTGTTTGTATACCTAAAAACTCTAGTAGAAGTATCGATGGTTGGAATAATGTTTACAGACACAGAACCTGATGAATTTGATTGAATAGATCCAGTACAATTTGATCCTGAGAAATACTGTATTACATCTCCAGGATCTGAAGCAACAACCTCAAAAATGTTAATCTTAAGCTGATTAACAGACCCCCCGGGATTAATATCATTATCTAGTAAATTAACACACACTGGCTCTGTTCCATTAAACTGAATAAAATCATTCGTTGCTACCGGACTCGGCACTTCACACCCAGCCAATCCCTCCACCATATATCCCAAATGACACAAAACTTCTAGTTCATGTTCGTGGATATCTCTTTCTGTATTTGTTCCAATTGATGGATGCATTACATAAGTCTGTCCTGGGGCGCGATTCATGTCAAAGTGCGAAAGAGACGAGCCCTGTTGCCAGCTTGTTGGACTGTAAACAGGGCGAACGCCATCCGGAGCAGCGTTTAAAATATTTTTAACACCACGGTAAACAACCTGGTTTGTTACAAACCAAGGAGAAGGGGCTCCGACTGGGACGTTTAATAGGTTTGTGACAGCGGTGATAAATCTGTTTTGAAGACTTTCATCTTTGTGTGTGTAGTAGTCAAATGTTCCATGATTATAGGAAATATTGGTTTCATTTATAACCGAAGGCAAAAGACCTCTTAAACCAAGTGCATGCATCATCTCATGCCACATAACGGTATAGAAGTCATAAGTATTCGCGTTAAGACTTGAATCAACGCTCCAGTTAATACCATTAAAATTTATTATTATGAAAGCGTCAAAAGACCCTTGTGCTGGGGTTGGGTTTTGTCTTGAGATGATATGTTTGTGAAGAGAGCCGTTGTCAGGGTTAGCAGAGTAATAGCCCAAATATGAAGACGCCCCAGCTAGAGCTCCTGGTGGTAAGGGCTGGTCACTTCTTGTAAAAAGAATATCTGAGGTTACGGTAGTCGTATCTATCATTAGAATCTCTGACATATCTTCTAGAACCTGACAAGCTTCTTCTCTTCTACCATCTCCATATGTAGGGTCATCAAAACCAACGTTAGTGTTTAGTGCCACATCTTCAAAGTAGGCTTTGAAGTATCCCGTGACAGATGTATTTGCTCTACAGTTATATACTCCTGGATTACTTGTATCTTCATCGTATGCAACTACTTTTTTTGTTTTTAGGGAATCCAAGAAAGATTGTTTTCTTGGTTCTTCTTTTTTCATGAAAGCGTTTTCTTTTACCGGGTAACCCCAGGCGTCACGAATTGGTCCAAAGTCAACATACTCTAATCCATATTCTTGTTTTAGGATAGCTCTTGCTTTTTCTTCGTCAAAAGGAAGTATCGGTAGGTCAAAGTTTGCCTCTTTTTTGTTTACTGGAAGCTTTGAGTATTGATATTGGAAATTAAATACTCCTGGAAATTCTTTTGAAGGAGAGATGTTATAGATGTTTTCACTTATTTGCCCAATCAAAGAAGCTTGGGCCGAATTTTCTATCTGAAGAATACTTGGAATAACAAGCCCTTGCATAGTAAAAAAAGTAAGAAACAAAATTCCCACAGAAATAATAAAATTTATTGAAGGTTTATATTTTTTCATACCCCTCCATTATAGCAAAATATAATTCGTATCGATATTTTAAACAACCTTTTTAAAAATTATCAAAATTTTTCCTTAAGTAATTTTTTCTATACTGATTTCCATGTTGTTGACGTCTATCTCTTCTAACCAAAAATCTGTTCATTTTAGAAGGCAGTGCGTCGCACAAACGACAAAAGTTAGAACAATACCCTTTATACTTTTCTAAACAATCATCACAAGACAAATGCAGAACATGACAGTTTTCATTTTTACAATGCCTATGTTCATCTGTTTTGTTTTTATCACACAAGTGACACACTGAGATTATTTCATCCCCCACCTTCTCGCCGAGTCTTTCGTCAAAAACGAAATTTTTACCCTTGAATTTATTTGGCAAACCTTTTTCTTTTACCTGATGAGCGTAATCTATCACTCCACCTTTTATGTGTTTTACATTTTTAAATCCCTTATGCTTCATCCAAGCGCTTGCCTTCTCGCACCTGATTCCTCCAGTACAATAAAGCAAAACCTCTTCGTCTTTTTTGTCAGAAAACATATTTTCTACTTTTGCGAGCTGTTCACGGAAAGTATCCACTGGCATTATCTTTGCATTTTCAAAATGTCCAATTTCAGCTTCGTAAAAATTCCTCATATCTATCACAGTCGCGCCTTTGTCTATCATCTCATTCACCTCTTCGGCGCTCGCATACGCGCCAGTATTAGCTGGATCAAAAGTAGAGTCATCTAGTCCATCTGCGACAATTTTTGGGCGGACTTTTACAATCAACTTTAGGAAAGATGATTTACCTTTTTCTTCTACAGCCACTTTATACGGCACTCCGACAAACTCCGGGATGCTTTGAATAAATTTATCAAAAGCTTCAAAGTTATGTTCTGGAACATTCATCTGCGCGTTTATCCCCTCGTGCGCCACGTAGATACGACCCAAACATCCAAACTTTTCAAAATTAACATACAAAAAATCTCGCATCGTTTTTGGATCTGCGATTTTCACATAGCGATAAAAAGATATTGTCTTTCGGCGAAAATCTTCTTTTTCTATCTGTGCCAAAAGCTGCTCTTTTGACTTTCTGTTGTAGAGTTTTTTAATCATAAGATATTTAGATATTAAAACTTTTTTAGGTTTTTAGGAAGGGTTGACAAAAATACAATAAAGATGTAATTTAACGTTTGAAAGAACAAACCTTAAACTCAATAGAATGAGAACAATTGAAACACAAGTGCCAAACTGGCAAGGAGTACCAGCTGTTGGAATGGGGAAACTCATCTTCAACGATGTCACGTACATATACTGTGTACTAGATACACGATTGTTAATGAAGCTCGCCACCATCTGCAAAGACGGCATACTGGCGGTAAGTATGGACTACCCAGGCGAATATCGCGAGCTAGCACTGATTCACGAACTCATTGAGTTCTCATCTTGGCAAGAAAAAGACCGAAAAAGAGTCTGCTCCTGCCAAAGTGCACTTCAACAAGAATTAAGTATGGCCCAAAATCGTGGAATCGATATGGGTGAATACATAAAGCTTAGGCTTGAATTCTTTGAGGGTGTTGTGAGTTATTACGAAGGAAGGACAGGTAGCGGAGAAGCCACGGAAGAGGAGTGGGAGATCTTTGAGCACGTTGCACAAAGCCGAGACCATCTGAAAAGCCTGGTCCAATAACCAAGGACCATTCCACCAAAGCCCTGCCGGGCATTAACCGGCAGGGCTTCTTCTTTTAAAAAAAATATTGTAATATGGCCAAAAACGCAGCACAAAATGTTCCACAAACTTCACCTCATACACCCAGGAGAACTTCATGGTGAAAACCACGCAGGAAATTATCATTACAACTTCTTCGCACAGAACAGAGATCAAATACCGAAAGGTATAGTTATAGACCGCGTATTCCCCGGATTAAGCCTTATCTTTTTTGGAGATCGCGTGGAGAGAAACGGCAACATCTACGCCCCTGGACTTTATCGCGCCAAAGGACTTATCTACTGTTCCTTCGCTGACCCAAGCGGATGGGAGGAATATTGGGTCTGTCTAGATGAAGAAGGAGCACCCGTGGTGAAGTACGGAGGACAGGATCTTTCCATGTACTACCGATACGTGGTGAAGAAGTGACGAAGATGTCACGAAGCCCCGCAGCCGAAGGCTGCGGGGCTTCTTCTTTTTTATATCCTATTTTTTATCTCTTCTACCAGCTCACAATATTTTTCATTTCCCTCGCCCATATCTTTTGGATCACAGGGTGTATCCCAAAATTTTAAGTTCAATATTTCATCCGACACACGGATTATCTCTGACTTTAGATTTTCCACCTCCTCATCTGTTGGGGCAAATGTGTGTTTTGTAAATTTACCTTTTTCGTCTGGCTCAACGAATTCCAAAGATCCTTCGTCCATCACAAACTTTCCATCAGCATAAAGCGAAAGAAGAAGTTTATAGAAAACTATTTGCCTATAGTATGCACCATCAGAATCTTTCGTCTCTCCGCGCACGAATTTTTCTGATTTTGGCTTTCCTGTTTTATAGTCCACCACTCGCACGTGCCTCTCGCTTCCGTCTATAAACTCCAGCTTATCCAACTTACCAGTTAAACGAATCTCTGAATTTATATAAACCCCATTTATAGGAAGCTCAACCAAGGCATGTTTGTGTAATTTGCCCTTATTTTCTTCATACCACGCGTCGAGAGTTTTATATCCCTTGTCGAGCAAATCTTCTCTTTCGCTATCTCGAAGAGTTTCGCCAGAAAGTCTTTCTTCAAATTTTTGAAATAAAAATTCTTTGCCAGGTTCTTCGTATTTCAAGCTTTCAAAAAAAGCCTGAAGAACAGCATGGATCACGGTTCCATAAATCTGACTTCTGTTTTGTGGTTCTGGTAGCCGGACCAAATTGCGGTAGAAATAACGCCAAGGAGATTTTAGATAATTGTTTAAAGCTGTCACCGAAAGACCTTGAGACAAAAACTTTTCTCTGACGAAATCTTTGTATTTTTCTTTGTAATCTTCTTTTGTTGGCTTTACTATTTTTTCTTTAAATAAAATTTCTTTTTCTTTAGAAAAATTTTGCACAAAATTATCAGGAGAAACTATCTCGATAAAATCTGTATCTATCTCGCCGACAAACTGACTCGGCACACGCTCTCGCCCATCAGAAGAAAAAGATCCGTATGAAATATGTATTTCTTTTTTCGCACGAGTAAGCGCAACATAAAAAAGTCTTCTTTCTTCGTTGTCATTTTCTCCCGAAGAAGATTCGTCAAAATAATCAAAATCATTTTCTTTTTTATCTTTTATCAAAGAATAAACCGAAGGAAGAAGTTTTAATATTTCTCTTTTAGATTTGTTGCCCCAGTGCCCGTCGTACGCACCAACGATATAAACATTTTCAAACTCAAGACCTTTTGATTTATGTGCAGTCATAAGTCTAACCGCGTCGCCTAAAGGTTTCGCTTTTCTTTTAATAGAAAGTCCGTGTTTTTCTATGATGTCTAAATATTCACAAAAATCAGAAAGTCTAGCTGAAGGATTTGTTTTTTCTAAATCCCTTGCTTCTTCAAAAAAAGTGTTGATTACTTCGACTTTTTCAGGGTTTTCTGAAAGAGCTGTTGTTAAAAGTCCTGACTGCCTTAATATCTTTTCTAAACACTCTACAAGTTCTTCGTTTTTAGACGAGCTCACCCAACCGGATAAATTCGCATAAGTTTCTAAAAATGATTCTTTGTTTTCTAGAGGCATTTTATCTAGCATTTTTTCCTTATTTGAAATTATGTCGTATAAGTCAAATTTTTTCTTATCTTTTGCACTACGAACAACTCGAATTAAATCGATCGGAGAAATTTTGAACAAATCAAGATGAAGCATTTCAGCCAAAACGTCGTCGTCGCCAAAATTATTTACCGCTTTGATTATTTTAATAAACTTTCTGATATAAGAGTCACGTAAAATATCCTGATCAGATTCTATAACATAAGGGATCCCAAAACGTGCCAACATATCCGCCACAGGAAACGCGTCACCATTATTTCTGTATAAAACAGCACAAGAAGACGCACCATTTCCCTCTTTTATTTTTTCTTGTATTGAAGAAGCGACGAAATAATATTCACTGGCATCGTCTGGAAAAGTGTAGAAATGTATTTTCTTTTCTTTTTCTTTTATATTTGCAGAAAGCTTTTCTCGTCCCGCCAAAAGACTGTGTGCCGAGTCTAAAATAGTCTGGGTTGAACGATAATTTTCTGTAAGAGTTATAAGTTTAGCTTCTGGATAAAGATGCTTAAAGTAGAAAAAGTTTTCTAAAGAAGCACCTTGGAATTTAAAGATTGATTGCTTTTTGTCTCCCACAACAAACAAGTTTGGGCTCTCGTGGAAATTCGCCAAGAGCTCAAGTATTTTATTTTGAGCATTGTTTGTATCTTGATGCTCGTCAACCAAAATATATTGATGATTTTCTTGGAGACGTAAAAGCAAATCAGAGTCTTCTTTTAGCATCTTCAAAACCTCCATTATCATATCGTTGTAGTCGTAATATTTTTTCTCTACGAGTTTTTCTTCATATTTTCTATAAACCAAAGCAAGTTCTCTATTTTTCTCGATTCGTTTTTTCAAATCTTGATATTCATTTTTAATCTTGCCTTTATAGCGACCTTTTTCGTGATAAAGATCAGAAATTTCTTCAAAATCTCTTTGCGCCAAGAAAACAATATTATCAAAATCTTCAGGCAAAACTCCCTCTCTTTTTAAATCACTTATCGCAGAATTTATGGCTTTTGTGTAATACAAAGTATCGCCAAAAGGTTTAAGCAAGCTTAATTTAGTCTCAATTATAATTTCTTCAATTAGAGAAATTTGAATGCTTTCTGTGATATTTTTAGCGCCAATAATTCTCGGGAAATTTTCTGGATTGTCGCGAATCACATCGTTTGCAAATCCGTGAAAAGTTTTAATCACAACAGAATACGCCGCAGATCCGATAAAATCTGTTAATCTTTTACGCATATTAGAAACTCCAGACTCGGTGAAAGTCAGAGCCAAGATGTTTTCTGGGGCGGTGTCTGTTTGTCTTAGAATATTTGCAATACGAAGAGACAGGATTTGAGTCTTCCCTGTTCCTGGACCAGCAACAACCATAACTGGGCCTTCTATGGTGTCCACAGCTTCTTTTTGAGCCTTATTTAGCCTTTCATAGCTTTCCAAAAACGCTTTTTCATCTTTTTTCATGTAAGTATTATATCACAACCAAAAACGCGTTATAATAAAAACAAAGCACAGAACCATGAATCAAATTGGTGGAAAACCCGGCGCCACTATAACAACTTACGACAACAAAACAAACAAAAAAATAATCTTCTCTTTCTTTCATTTCCTTAACGGTCAAATACAAATGACAATAACAAAAGGTAATAAAGAAAAAATAGTTGTATTTAGCTCTGAGGAAGATTTCCTCAACCGAGCAGAACGTAGTGGGTTACCGAGCCAATTTATCCAGACAGTTATTCTAGCCTCTCAGATATAGTATTGAGGGGCTATTTTTTTATACCAAGGGCTTTAAGAAAAGCTTTATTGTTTGGCTTTCTTCCTAGGAAATCTTTCATATATTCGAATTCATCCATACTTCCACCTTTTGACAGAACCTTATCTCTTAATTCTTTTCCTACTTTTTTATTTAAAAGACCAGATTCTTCAAATCTAGAAAATATGTCGTATGAATAGATCAAAGAAATAGAATACGCATAATAACTCGAAGCATATCCAACCATGTGCCCCCAACTTGCAGGAAAAAGACTTTTTGGTGAAGAATCTCTCATTCCATATTTTTTGAATATTTTCTTTGCATAGCCCATTAAATCCTTAATCTTTTTACCATAATGATAATCTAGATCTAAAACACCAAGTAGCATTGTATAGTGATATTTTTCAGCATTAAAATCCTCTCGTAAAGATTTTATTGATCCAACAATCTCTTCGCTTACTGATTCACCTGTTTTATAGTGTTTTGATATCTTTTTCATTAACCCTAAATCATTAAACCAATTCTCAAAAAGCTGTGAAGGTGTTTCAACAAAATCAAAATCTGTATCCGTTCCAGACTGACTCTCAAAAGTTGCCCTAGTTAAAAGAGAGTGACACGAATGACCAAATTCATGAAATAGAGTTCTAACTTCATCACGAGATAAAAGAGACGGGTTTCCATTTTGACCTTTCGGGAAATTGCCAATAATTGTAGAGACCGGCATGGCGTAGTTTTTGTTTTTTGGATAATCTAAATAATAACCAGGCATAATACCCCAAGAACACATATGAGAATATTTCCCATCCCTTGGAAACATATCAAGAATTAAAATTCCAATTTTTTTATTTTTTTCAACCAAATCATATATCATCAAATCCTCGTGCCAGAGCTTTAATTCTTTATTCTGAAGAAAAGATATGCTAAAAAGACTGCCAAACATATTAAACATTTGATCTAGAACATGGTTAAGTTCAAAATATTCTTTTATTTTTTGATCATCTAAATTATATTTTTCTTTTTTATACAATTCAGAATAATAGGAAGCGTCGTAATAGGTCGTTTTATCGCCCTTTTTACCGGTAATAGACGCCTTATAAGAATCTATCAACTTTTCAGACTCTAAATATTTTGGTTTTATTTTCTTCAAACTCTCCTCTAATATAATTCTTACATTTTGCGGACTCTTAGACATTCTGTCTGACAAAACAAATTCAGAATAGTTTTTATAGCCAAGTATTTTAGCCTGCTTATTTCTTAACTCAAAAAGTTTTTCTAAAATTTTAATATTTTCTTTTCCACCCTTTAAACTATTTAAGTCCGCAAGTTCTTTTCTTTTTTTATCACTCTTTGCAAATCTCATAAACGGTCGATAAACAGGATACGATGTATCCACTATATATTTCCCAGTCTTTTCATCTTTATGAAGAGAATTTACATATTCAGATGAAAGACCATCTAGATCTTTTTCAGTACAAAGAATTTGTTTTTTAAAATTATTAAGATTTGAGCTAAATTTAGAACCCAAACTTATTTGTTCTTTAATAATATTTTTTAGTTCTTTTTGTTTTTCTTCTGAAAGTTGAAAACCGGCTTTTTTATAAAAATCATTCTGATCTCTATAAAGCTCTTTTTCAGCAGTAGATAGTTTTTCTTTTTTAGGATTATATTCCTTAAAAGCTCTGTATAGATCTTTATCATAAATCAAATCTGTCATTTTTTCTGAGATTTCAGTAAAATATTTTTTACCTGCCTCCCTTTGTTCTTTGTTTGAGCTTACATAAAAAAGAACCTCGGCAAAAATAGAATCTATTCCAGAATCTAATTGACCAGCTTTTTCGTAGGCATAGATTGTGTTTAAAAAGTTTCTATCTTTTTTAGGAATAGATTTTATCTTTTCTAAATCTTGTTTTGTTTTTTCAAAAACCATTTCTAGGTTTTTCTTTATATCTTCAGGACTCCAATTTATCCATTCAAAATCTTTTTGTGTCTTTGGTATTATTTTCATATCCGCTTATCTTAAAATTAATTGTCGGGAAGCCGGGAATCGAACCCGGGCCACACCCACCCCATGGGTGCACACTACCACTGTGCTACATCCCGCCCTTTCGGGATTTTGTTTTATTAAGAATTTTTTATGATCTCCTCAACCTTATTCCAATTCACCACATTCCAAAAATCTGAAACATAGTCAGCTCTTTTGTTTTGATGTTTTAAATAATACGCATGCTCCCAAACATCGATCCCAAGAATCGGGATACCTTTTTCTTTTGCATCGTCCATGAGTGGATTGTCTTGTAGAGATGTTTGAACTATTTTCAAAATACCATCTTGTTTAATAAGCCAAACCCACCCAGAACCAAAAAGACTCAGCGCCGACTCTGTAAATTTATTTTTAAATTCATCGAAACTCCCAAAATCTTTTTCAACTGATTTAGCAAAAATCTCTCCTGGCGCACCACCATATTTTGATAGAATCTCCCAAAAGAAAGAATGGTTCCAGTGACCGCCGGCATTATTGCGAACTACTCTTTCAAGCCCTGACACACTCGAGAGAATTTCTTCTATGGATTTTTGTTCCAATTCTGTTCCCTCTATGGCTCTATTTAATTTATCTACATATCCACCATGATGCTTTGTATGGTGTATTTCAATTGTTTTTGCATCAATAAAAGGCTCTAACGCATCATATTCATATTTTAATTTTGGTAATTCAAACATGTTGCCATTATAACAAAAATCCCAAACCTTTAAAGAGTTTAGGATTTTTTGATTATTTTTTAAGAGAGTCTCTTATTTCCATCAATACATCTAATTCTGATGGGCCTTTTGGAGACGGATTTTCTGCCTCTTTTTTCTTTAATTTATTCATCCCCTTAATAACAAAAAATAGCGCTAGTGCTACAACTAAAAAAGCAATGAATGCGTTTATAAAAGCCCCAAGCGCTAAAACAGAGGCCCCGGCCTCACGAGCAACAGATAAAGATGTGAGAGTTTCTCCTGTTGGATTTCTCAAAATCAAGAAAAGATTGCTAAAATCTGGCAACTTTAAAAGACCAGAAATCACAGGCATCACAACATCATCAACTAAAGATTTGACCACGGTTCCAAAAGCGCCTCCGATTATAATACCGACAGCCAAGTCGATCATATTTCCCTTCATTGCAAATTCTTTAAATTCCTTTAACATGTGAATATAACTAACTTTTAATAGTTTAATTATACTGAATTTTGGAGGCGTCGCATAGCGGTCTAGTGCACCATCTTGGAAAGGTGGCAAGGTGTCAAAGCCTTCGGGAGTTCGAATCTCCCCGCCTCCGCACATAAAATTATTACATGTTCTTCTGTCTATAATTTTGTACTAGGTGGAGCAATGCAAACTATTTTGCATTGCGTGGGGATTCGAAAGACGGAGGAGGTATACAAGACGAGCTTGCGAGTGCTTGTCGCCGAGTCCGGGGAGGAAGTTCTTATGAGCGAAGCGAATTAGAAACTTGACCCCGAATCTCCCCGCCTCCGCCTCGCTTCACTCGGCAACCCCAAAAAGAAAAAATGTTCCTTGCCCTTTTGATTTTCGCGGGGGTGGATTTTTTCTAAAACGGAAAGGGCATTTTTCTTTTTGGGGTTCTGCCTTCCAAGTATTCAGGCAGTGTGGCGGGGCTTCAATGCGGACTCAGTTTTGCGAAAACTATTTTTCTGGGGATTTGGATTTTCGCAAAACCGAGACTAATTTGTTTTTGGATTTTGTCCGCGCGGAGGAGGGGTCTGGGGAGGAATCCGCGCGAGACTTGTTCTCCAAATGTTCACAGACCTGGCT
>JAUPTX010000013.1 GCA_030917865.1 Patescibacteria group bacterium
TTTTAATCAGGGCGATCTTAGTACAGCCTCAATTTGTACCAAGAATATATACATTTCATTAAATTATTATGGCAAAGAAAATAACAAAAACAGTAAAAATGCAGGTTCCAGCTGGAAAAGCTACTCCTGCTCCACCACTTGGTCCAGCTCTTGGACAAGCCGGTGTAAACATCAGTGCTTTCGTTAACGAATTTAACGAAAGAACAAAACAAGATATGGGTCACAAAGTTTCTGTAGTTCTAAGAGTTTTCGAAGACAGATCATTTGAATTCGATGTTAAAACACCGATTACAAAGAGTCTAATTCTTAAATCAGCAGGACTTGAAAGTGGTTCAGGAAAAAACCGAACTTCAAAAGTTGGATCTCTAACAAAAGCGGAGGTACAAGAGATTGCAGAAATCAAAATGAAAGACCTAAATGCTAAAGATTTAGCCGGAGCGATGAGAATCGTAGAAGGACAATGTAAATCAATGGGTATTGAGGTTAAATAATCAGTTAAAAAGACTCCTTTTGGGGTCTTTTTAATTTTAACCCTATTAACGTATAATATTGTTATGTTAGAAAAAAGACCAACTTGGGATGAATATTTTTTTGAGATAGTAGATGCTGTGGCTAAACGGGCAACTTGCGACCGTGGGCGTAGTGGATGCGTTATCGCTAAAAATAAAAGAATACTTGCAACTGGCTACGTGGGTTCTCCTGCTGGGTGTAAACATTGCGATGAAGTTGGTCATGAAATGCACAGAGTCGTAAAAGAAGACGGAACAGAGTCTAGTCACTGTATTCGTACAGCTCATGCCGAGCAGAACGCTATCGCTCACGCAGCTAGGGTCGGTATCGCTCTTGAAGGTGCCACACTATATTGCCAAATGACTCCATGCTATGTTTGCGCGAAGATGATCATAAATTCTGGGATTGAAAGAGTCGTCGCGAGAAACGACTATCATGCAGGAGCTCGCGGAAAAGAAATCTTTGCGGAAGCAGGAGTTACTTTTGAATTATTAAATAACGAAACAGAAAAGTACGACAACCAATAATATGTCAGTTGATTTAAAAAAGCTTCAAGAAGAAGTGATGAGAAATAAGATAGAGAAGGGTTTTAATACGACAGATGTCGCTTTGGAATTTTGTCGCGCTCACGAAGAGCTTTCAGAAGCCTTTGCTAAATTTCATAGAAACGAAGACGGTGTTGCAGAAGAGTTTGCAGATGTTGCTATCTTTCTGCTCGGTATGTCTGAGATTTTAGGATATGACCTCGAGAAAGAGATCGTAAGGAAAATAGAAATAAATAAAAATAGGAAATACAAAAAAACAAAATCTCCCGACGGTAAAGATATTTTTATAAGAGTTAAAACAGAGAAGGATAAGTAAAATATTCTGTATGATTATAGGAATCTTAGATTTTCTAAATAAATACTCAGATGCTTTTTTGGCTATAACTTCTATATTAGCTTTAATATTTGGTGGTTCTTGGCTTAATACATCAGCTAGAAAAATGAAAGGTAAGTTGGATTATGATATAGCTAGAAATTACCTTAAATCAGTCTTAAGTTTAAGGGATGCTATAAAATCAGTTCGGAATCCTTTTATTGATGGTTCTGAAATAAATTCGTACTTACAAAAAAATAATATAACGCCAAATGAGATTGATAATACAGACTTAATCGTTTATCAGGAGAGATGGAAAAACCTCCAATCTTATTGGTCTGCGCTAGACCTAATTTTAATTGACGCAGAAGTTTCTTGGGGTCCAGAAGCTCGAGATATCCAAAATGGTCTAGATGAGCTTATTAGAGAACTAAGATCTACTATATTTTTGTTTATAAATAGCAAGGAGTCTTTTTATAAGCATAAAGATAGTTTCCATATATTGTATATGACTAATTCGGAAGATGATGTTTTTTCTAAAAATGTTAATAAAGAAGTTGAAAAAATAAGAGAATACTTAAAGAAATTCTTATAAACTTATTTTTTTAAAATACTCCACAAAGCAAAAATCAAAATTGTGTTTTTCATCTTTTATGTGGCATTCTTTTTTAGATATTTCCCAGCCCAGCTTGTCGAAAGTAGGGAAGAAGGCATCCCCCTCAGTCTCCACGTCTATTTCTGTTAGATATATTTTATCTACTAAGTTTTTCTCGAGAGCCTCTTTGTAGATTTGCCCACCACCGCAGATAAAAACTTCTTTATCTTCAGAAAGTCCCGCCTTAATAGCGTCTTCTAAAGAGTGGGTGATCACAGCTCCTTCTTTTTTATAATTTCTGTCTCCTGTGATGATAATGTTAGTTCTGCCAGGAAGAGCTTTTGGTAGAGACTCAAAAGTTTTTCGTCCCATGATAATCGGGTGACCAAGTGTTGTCTCTTTAAAAAATTTAAAGTCCTTCGGCAAATGCCAAAGAAGTTTATTTTCTTTTCCCAAGACGTTGTTTTTAGATATTGCGGCGATAATACTGACCATAAGGCAATATTAGCATTTATAAGATATACTATCCATATGAATCTAAGCTTTGAATATAACAAAGAAAAAGATATATGGTGCCTTTTGGAGAAAGGTAAAAGTTCCATAAACTCAGCACAGCCAACTAAAACGTATGAAAAACTTATAGCATTTACAGGGGAAAACCCAGATGAAGTAAAAACATCAGAATTTATCGACATCTATTTAAAAGAAAATAATTTAGATATTTTAAATTTTATAGAAAATACAGAAAAAGATTTTGAGAAAATATCTAGTGAATTTATAAAGAGGGCAGAAGATATTTTTGGTTTAAATTTAGAAAAGGAGATTAAAGTTTTTGTGACGATAAATGAACGTTGTCCATATAATACAAAAGAAAACTGGTTCTTCATTTCTGTTTCAAAAGAAAACCCGGTTTCTACAATAATGCATGAGCTTTGGCATTTTTATACTTGGGAAAAATTTGGAGAGGAATACTTAAATAAAATAGGAGGTGAAAAATACAACGTAATCAAAGAATCTCTTACGGTTATTTTAAATTTAGAATTTTCAGATCTGCTTCCAGAAAAAGATTTTGGCTATCCAAATCACCAAGAGTTAAGAGGGGAAATATCTTTGTTGTGGCAAGAAAGTAAAAACATGGATTATGTTTTTACTAATTCATTAAAATTTTTAGATTGACCCTACACGAGAACACCGTTAAGAAAATAGTAGAGTTTGTCTTAAAAACCAGCACTGTTAAGAAAATACTAGAAGTGCCTAAGCACTTCTAGTATTTTTGAGTTTGCAGGTTTTTTGACTTAAACTCTACTATTTTTAGGTGTGAAGTGTGGGTCTAGAGTTTTTGTTACTTTTTTATCATGAAAAAAGTAAATAAATATTTTAAACAGCAATAGGAGCTTTTATTCCTTCATGAGGATTATAGTCCGTAAGTTCAAAGTCATCGATTGTAAAATCTTCCAGGTTTTTCTTTTCAGGATTTATTTTCATTTTAGGCATCGGGCGGATATCTCCAGCGCGAGCGAGCTGAGTTTTAACTTGTTCTAAGTGGTTTAGATATAGGTGCGTGTCTCCACCAGTCCAGACGAATTCTCCCGCCTGTAGTCCTGTGATTTGCGCGATGATCATTGTAAGTAGGGCATAAGAGGCGATGTTAAACGGCACACCTAAAAATGTGTCACAGCTTCTTTGGTAAAGCTGACAAGAAAGTTTTCCATCTGCAACGTAAAATTGGAAAAGACAGTGGCAAGGTGGAAGTCCAGCTTTTGCCATCTCGTCGATATCCGCTACGTTCCAAGCAGAAACGATAATTCTTCGTGAATCCGGACTTTTCCTAAGTGTTTCTATAACTTGTTTTAATTGATCTATTTTTTCTCCATTCGGCGCTGGCCAGTTTCGCCACTGATATCCATAAATAGGTCCCAAGTTTCCATAATCTTTTGCGAAATTCTCGTCTCCCTTTATTTTCTCGACAAATTCCGCCATGCCAGATTTCCACTCCTCACCATTTATTTCTGGAATAGGTAAATTATTTCTTTGTAAATATGCTTTGTATGGCCACTCGTCCCAGATATGAACGTTGTTGTCAGCTAAATATTTTAAATTTGTGTCACCACGCATAAACCAAAGAAGTTCGTGGATAATAGATTTTATCGGAACTTTTTTAGTGGTAAGTAGAGGAAATCCTTGCATAAGATCAAAACGCATTTGGTAACCAAAAACACTTTTTGTTCCTGTGCCCGTACGGTCGGTTTTTGTCGCACCGTGCTCCATAATGTGCTCTAGAAGTTTTAGATATTCTTTATCTACGTGGTTTTCGTGTTTCATACTTTTATTATATCAAAATATCTTAAACGCCTAATTATTGACATTTATCTAAAATTTAATCAAAAAATCAATTTTTTAGACGATTTTTGTATTCGTGATAAAATTTAGCTATGTCAAAAAGTTACATACAAAAACAGGATAAAAAAGTATTTGATGCGATAAAGGGCGAAGAAAAACGACAGAAAGAAGGCCTCGAACTCATCCCCTCAGAAAACTATGTTTCAAAAGCAGTACTCGAAGCAAACGGTACAGTCTTTACTAACAAATATTCAGAAGGGTATCCTGGTAGACGTTACTACGGTGGGCAAGAATACACAGACGTAGTCGAAAGACTTGCTATAGAACGCGCATGTAAACTTTTTAAATGTAAATTTGCAAATGTTCAGCCTCACTCAGGAGCGCAGGCGAACCTGGCTGTTTATTCGGCGTTGCTGACGCCAGGTGACACAGTTCTCGGCATGGATCTTTCTCACGGTGGACACTTAACACATGGCCACCCGATGACTCTCCCAGCGAAAATCTACAAATTCGTAACTTATAAAATGAAAAACCCGGATACGGGCGAGATTGATTATGAAGATTTACGAAAGGTTGCAAAGAAAGAAAAACCAAAAATAATCTTGGCTGGATTTTCTGCATATTCACGGACGCTCGATTATAAAAAGTTCGCAGAGATTGCGCGGGAAGTAGGAGCTGTTGCTGTGGCGGATATGGCTCACATCGCAGGGCTTATTGCAGGAGGAGCTCTCAGGAATCCATTCCTCGACG